>NZ_CEYAVF010000023.1:35736-55680 GCF_982785585.1 Reinekea sp.
ACCAGGCTGCAAAAGGTAACCAGGCTGCAAAAGGTAACCAGGCTGCAAAAGGAAGCTCAACCAAAAAAGACAAGCCAAAGGGTAAGTAGATTGGCTAGACCCAACCCTCAATCAACCACCGTCTTCGGTGGTTTTTTTTTGGCTGAGACCCCTAGGGTTTTGACCCTAACCAGGATGCGAGGCAAGGTGGTCCTGTATATCTTTCCGCCGAGTGCAGTTGTGTCTCTCAGTCGCGCCTATTGGTATATTGCAGATCCTGCTCAATTTTCTTCTCATCACGAAGCAGTGCCATAACCCCTTGCAGGTCATCGCGTTTTTTGCCCTCGACACGCACCTTCTCGCCTTGGATATTTGCCTTAACCTTGAGGTCAGCTTCCTTGATCAATTTTACAATCAACTTGGCAGTAGCCTGCTCCAAACCCTGCTTGAATTTCATATTCAAGGAAAAGCTTTTACCGCTGTGAACCGGCGTTTCATCAACCTCAGCATAGGCTGAATTGATGCCGCGTTTGTTGCAGTTTTTGGCGGCTATTTCTTCCAGTTGGCGTACTTGAAAGTCGGAATCACACTTTAATACGATGGTTTCATCGCCACTGAGTTCAATGCTGGCGGTGATGCCACGAAAGTCAAAGCGGGTCGCGAGTTCGCGGTTGGCGTTATCGATGGCGTTCTGTAATTCGGTCTTATCAATTTCGGAAACAATATCAAATGATGGCATGGAGATGCTCCTGAGTGAAGGGGATCGATTATAGCAAGAAATCATCGATTAAGGGCAAGCATCGCGGCTGCGGCAGCCCGTTGCTATTGGTATCAGGCCCATTAGCGATGGAAACGTTTGGAACCCAGCCTCATCACGCTCAGCAGAAACAGAAACTTAAGGGTCAGAATCAAGCGATCACCGGCATTGCCATCGAAGCGATCGAGCAATGGCTGTTCCGGCAAATACAGCACGGCGTTGAGCTCGCCGCATTTCACTCGGGTCGTAATCGGGTCCGGTATCTGTTATGGATCGCTTGGTTTTCGTTCAGGTCGATCGCGATCAAGCGGATCCGGCTCGGGTTGATTCCGATCAGCTCAATGGAAGTCAGACTAGGCAATACTGCTTGGGTCGTTTACTGACATGGGCCCGGTATTATTGCAACCAAGGTCTGACTGCAGCCCACTCCGGAATCAGCCGTGCAAGAGGAAACAAGTTATGACGATAAGCAACATAGGTGTCCTAGGCGCCGGCACGATGGGCAGCGGCATTGCCCAGGTCTTTGCCCGGCAAGGCTTCCAGGTTCAGCTGGTGGACAATCAACCAAGTCGTCTGCAGCACGCTGTGTTGGAGATCCAACAGAGTCTCGACAAGGAGGTTGCACAGGGACCTCTCAGTGCAACACAGCGTGACCAGGCCGCGCACAATATCCATACCGCGCCACAAATGGATCGCTTTGTTGACTGCGACCTGGTGATCGAGGCCGTCAGCGAGGAAGAACCGACCAAGATCGCGCTGTTTCAAAGCCTAGATCGAATTTGCCCCGATTCGACCATTTTGGCGTCCAATACCAGCGCCATCTCACTGACCCGAATGGCTGCGGCCACCAACCGGTCGGATCGTTTTATGGGCATGCATTTTATGAACCCGGTTGCCCAGATGGATCTGGTTGAATTAATCCGCGCCTTACAGACCAGTGACGCGACTTATCAGGCGTTACACGAATTGGTACAGCGTATCCAGAAGACACCGGTCACCGTGAAAGACTATCCGGGCTTTGTGTCTAACCGAATTCTGATGCCGATGATCAACGAAGCCGTCTATACCCTCTATGAAGGGGTGGCGAGCAGTACGGACATCGATGCAGTCATGAAGCTGGGCATGAATCATCCGATGGGGCCACTGGAATTGGCTGATTTTATCGGTTTGGATACCTGCCTGGTTATTATGAATGTCTTGCATGATGGCTTTAGGGACAGCAAATATCGGCCTTGCCCGTTGCTGCAGCAGATGGTGGATGCCGGTTATTATGGTAAAAAATCGGGCCGTGGCTTTTATTCTTACTCATAGCCAGAGCCCGCAATATCACCAAGCGGCATAGAGTGAACGGGCGCAATGGCCGCTCAAGGTGGCTAAGGCATCAGCGCGAGGTAACTGCTGTTCGCTTTAGGGTATAGTGGGTAGCCCTTATTTGGAGTTAAAGCAGATCCAATGTCCACGCTCAAGTACCTCTCAGCCTATAGCCCTGACTTGCAGGCACAAGTGCAAAGCCTGATCGATGAGAATCGGCTGGCGCGTTTTTTGCTCGATAAATACCCGACAATACATATGGTGGCCAATGATAAGGCGCTGCGCGATTTTGTGCTCGGCTTGAAGCAGACCTATCTAAAGAAGTCTGATGCCCTCAGCAAGATTGTCTACGATCCCAAGATCCATGTCGTCAATAACGCGCTCGGCACTCACAGCTTTGTGTCGCGGGTGCAGGGCCACAAGCTAAAGAGTAAAAACGAGATTCGCATCAGCACGCTATTTAAAAAGACCCCAGCGGAGTTTTTGCAAATGATTGTCGTGCATGAGCTGGCCCATCTGAAAGAAAAGGACCACAACAAGGCCTTTTACCAGCTCTGCCGGCATATGCTACCGGATTATCACCAGCTGGAGTTTGATCTGCGAGTCTACTTAACCTATGTCGAGCGTTACGGCAACCTCTATTAGCGAGCCGACCGATCAGGCGTTATAGAGGGTATAGGCGCCTATCGCGATAAAACCCATGCCGGCTATATAGTGCAGATATTTCTCATTTATATATTCCGACAATAGGCTGCCGGCGATCACGCCGATGGCAGATGCGACGACCAAAGCCGCCGAGGCCGCGAGAAAGACTGTGGTCTTGCTGACCGCTTTGTCGGCGGCAAACAGCATAGTAGCCAGCTGGGTTTTATCGCCGAGTTCGGCAATAAAAACTGAGACAAAAATCGTTAGAAATATTTTCCAATCCATTTGTTAATCCAATTATTGTAAGGCGCGCGGGTAAGTCGGCATTATCACCGGTTAGGGTGCTGCCGAGCAAGTAATCTCGGCCTGTCCTTGACTCAACGGGGCCAAGCTCATTCGCCGTCCTGAGGTCGATGCAATGATTTATTGTTGCTTACAAGCTCAACCAATAGCGCCGGTCAAGCAATGAATTTCTTTAGGCCGTTTGACTGATTTTCGTTACAAAACCGTTAATAGTCTTCGGCCTCATACCAGTAGTCTTTTTGAAAAGTTAATCGGATAACGGGAATCAGTAATAGTTTTTTAAGCGTTTCCGATAGTTTTATTTCTCAGCGCATGGTTAATAATTTTAACTAAAAAATATTTAATTATTTTTGTGGTCATCACAAAAAAAATAAATTGTACAGAATCGATAACCTTATCGATAATTCGCGCAATCGTTAGCTAAAAAGGAATTCACCTGAATGAACACAATTGCGTCTTTTTATAGCCAAAAAACTTTCTCCGATCGCTTGCACTTCCCCTATGGATTCGCCCGCAGTGGCCAACTTTCGAAAAAGCAGGCCGATCTAATCGAACGGCATGGCGAGGCCTATAAGAATTTGGCCAGTGGTCATCAGCAGCCGGCAACGGCCGAAGAGCAAGAGTTTGTGCGCTGCTGCAATCAATTAAAGGAGGCCGAAACCGAACATGAAAAAGTATGGCTTTTCTATTTGAAATATACCGGCCGTAAACTCAGCTATGTGTCGATGGGCGCTGGTTTTCATATCCCCTCTTTTGAGAATGACTCACCCACAGCTGAGGCGGCGCAAGAATAATAGATTAGGCCTTATAGACCTAGAGTTAGTGAGGCTAATCAGATGCCGCACGCGCGAGCCTAACGCGCCAGTAAATAGGTTTTAGAGGGGTCGACCAACAGGCGATTGCCCATGCCTTCTCGGCCTAACAACATCAGATAACTCATGTCGGAGCGGTCGGTCAGAGAGATATCAATCTCCCATGTCTGCTGGTTAAGGCTTATGGTCGTGCGAATAACATAGCGTTCGTCGGTGACGCCATTGGATGACTTTATCTTGCGAATATCCCGCAGCGGGGCCTCGCAGTAAATGCAGTCGTCGACCTTGTGGATATTGGGATGAATGGCGAACGTGACCCAGGGTTTACCATCCTTTTTGATTTTTCGAATCTGATCTACATGCAACGCCGAGGTCTTTGCGCCGGTGTCGACACGGACATTTAAGTCACAGATGCCCAGTCCCGGCAGATCACAGTTTTCCAGACTGCCAACCAAGAATTTGCCCTCAATTGCGGGCTCCCAGCCAGTAATAAGTTGTTTCTGGTCACTCATTCCTGTTTCCTCTCCTCTGTGCTGGACAGCTGTTGGGTCTTGCTAACCCCTGTTGGATTAAGTATCACGACGTTAAGAAAGGGTACCACCTGGTGTCCTTTATGCAAAAAATTGATCGTGTTTCAGACTGGCCATAGGCATTGCGTCCAGCACCCTCAAGAGCGACACCTCGCGCACTGCCTGATGGCCACGCATTGCTAATCCCCTGCCAATATAAAGGGATGGTCGGGCATCAGGGCTTCTTGCATAACCTCAATGTTGTCATAAACGTCTTCATCGGACTCCGAAAAAAAGGCAATATGGAATAGCGCATCGCCTTCTTGGGCCAAAGGAATGTTGAGCTTACCGATAATAATGCCAGATCGCACCGCGAGGACTTGGCCAAAGACTTCGCCGAACGGGCCGCCGATCGTTGCCAGGACGTCATTTTTTTGTACCTGGTCGCCGAGATTTTTTAAATGGTTGACGATACCGCTGAAGCCGGTGCGCACCCACGCGCTGTTGTTGGCGACATAGGGCTGCACGATTTTTTTCGGCATCTTACGGGTCAATAGCCCCAAATAGGTTAGGACATTGAGCACGCCGGTTACGCCGGCGCGAATCGAAATCTCATCGAAACGCAAGGCTTGGCCAGCCTCGTAGATTAGGATTTTGGTACCCTGGGCCACAGCCGCTTCGCGCAGCGAGCCATCGCGCAGATTTGAGTTGAGTAGCACCGGTACGCCAAAATTCTGGGCCAGCTTGAGCGTTTCCGGATCTTCGAGAAAGGCGCGTACTTGCGGTAAGTTGGAACGGTGAATCGCACCGGTGTGTAAATCGATGCCATATTGGCAGCGATTAACAATCTCTTCCATCAACATATTGGCCACTCGGCCGGCCAACGAGCCCTTAGCCGAGCCAGGAAAGCTGCGGTTGAGGTCGCGTCGATCGGGCATATAGCGACTTTGATTGAGAACGCCATAGACATTGACCATAGGCACCAGATAGAGCGTGCCGGCACTGACCTTCAGGGTTTTCGACTGAATCAGGCGGCGGACTATCTCGATGCCGTTCAGTTCGTCGCCATGAATGGCCGCGGAGACAAAAACACTCGGCCCAGGGCGTTTGCCGCGGATCACATAGACCGGCATGGTCACTTCGGTGTCGGTATAGAGCCGGGCAACCGGCAGCTCAATACGGTAACTGCGTCCGGGTAAAATTTCTTGATTGCCTATCACCAGAGGTGTCGTGGCCATTGTCGCGCGCTTCTCTTAGGTTAATGTTCAGTCGATTCAGTGGGCCGCTTAACCCTTGCCCTTGGTTTTGGTGCTGATCAGTGCGGCATTGTTTTCAATAAACTCATAGATTAGGCCGGCAACGTCCTTGTTGGTAGACTGTTCGATGCCCTCTAAACCGGGCGAGGAATTCACTTCCATCACCACCGGTCCATTGGCCGACTGCAACAGGTCGACACCACAGACGTTCAGACCCATGACCTTGGCTGCTTTGACGGCTGTGGCGCGCTCTTCTTTGCTGAGCCGGACCAATGTCGCGGTGCCGCCACGGTGCAAGTTGGAGCGAAATTCACCTTCGCCGCCCTGGCGTTTCATCGCCGCGACGACCTTGTTGCCGACCACGAAGCAGCGGATATCGGCACCTCCGGCTTCCTTGATATATTCCTGAACCAGGATGTTGGCTTTTAAGCCCATAAAGGCTTCGATAATACTCTCGGCGGCCTTGTTGGTGTCGGCTAATACCACGCCAATACCCTGAGTGCCTTCCAATAGTTTGATCACCAGTGGCGCACCACCGACGTTCTTTATCAGATCCTTGACGTTATCGGGTCGGTTCGCGAAACCGGTGCGCGGTAGGCCGACATCGCGCCGGGACAGTAGCTGCAGAGACCGCAGCTTGTCGCGCGATCGACTGATCGCGACCGACTCATTGATGCAAAAGGTACCCATCATTTCGAACTGTCGGACGACCGCGGTGCCATAAAAGGTCACCGATGCGCCGATACGCGGAATCACGGCATCATAGTAGGGCAACTCATGGCCCTGATAGCGCACAGCCGGCCGACTTCGGGTGATGTCCATGTAACAGTGCAGGGTATCGATTATGTCAACCTGATGGCCACGCGCTTCGCCGGCTTCCTTGAGACGTCTTGTGGAGTACAGATTCTCATTTCTCGATAAAACAGCAATTTTCATAACGCGTACCTCTTGTTCTAATTAGCCTAAAAATAAGTGCAGGGCCAAAAGGTGAGTATTTTGGGCCGCGCATCATCACTATCTTGGTGATCAAAGTCGACAACTATTTTTGTGATTTCAGACGACGGGTAATTCGTCGAAGATTCTAGCCGGCCGCGACCGCTTAAACGCGTTTTTTGGGGTGAAAATATGGTCATTATCGACCGGCTTTGGGGTATATTTGCAGCCTTTGCTAAGCTTAGTCCAAGTCGGCCTGTGCGGGGCGCCAATGGTGGCGTAAATTTACCAGAATTAGGGTGGGCTGTATGGATACGGAATTACTCAAAACCTTTTTAGCCGTCCAGCAAACCGGACACTTTGGACGGGCCGCTGAAGCGCTCTTTCTGACCCAAGCTGCGGTCAGTGCGCGTATCAAGCTGCTCGAATCGGCGCTGGGCAGTCCGGTGTTTGCCCGCTATCGTAACAACCTCCAGTTGACCGACACCGGCAAACGCCTGATACCCCATGCCCAAACGGTATTGTCGGCCTGGGATGTCACCCTGCGCGAGTTGGTCAGCGCGGCCACCGATCAGGCCGCCCTGAGTATCGCCGCGCCGGTGAGTCTGTGGGAATCCTTTGTTCAGCAGTCCCTGCAGTCCACCCTAGCAGAGAATGACGGACTGCAGGTGCAAGCTGACTCGATGCCTCCTGATCAGCTCAATCGCCGTCTCTTGGATCGAACTCTGGATCTGGCTTTCCAGTTTGAGCCACCCAAGCACAGCGACATCCGCAGCTTTGACTTGCCGCCGGTGAACTTGGTACTGGTTGCTTCAGAGCCGCGCGATCTGGCCGATGAGACCGCGTTGTCTGGCTACATTGAGCTCGACTGGGGCATTCTGCCCGCGCCGCTGCACGCTTTAGGTCGGCCAATCTCGACCCGGCTGCAAACCGGTTTGGTGCCGCTGGCGCTGGACCTATTATTGCGTCACGGCGGCTGTGCCTATTTGCCTGAACAACGGGTGGCCGGCTATCTGGATCGCTTGCTGTATCGGGTTGCGGGCGCGGATGTCTGCGCACGCCCGGTCGTTGCCTGTTACCATCAGCACAGTAAAATCAAACCCCTTGTCTTACGGGTAATTGAACAGGCTCGTGCTGAACTGCAATCCGCTTCTCATCCAGTCCCACCGGAGTAAACCACTATGCTGTTTTTTGACGAGTTGCAGATGTCGCCCTTTATCACCAGTGTGCTGGCCGAGCCAACTGCGGTACAACTGCTCGCAGTCTTGCTGTTGTGGTCGCTGGCCTTCGGCCTGGCCACTGTGGTGCGCACATTTCTGCCGCATATCGATCAACCTAAGCTGGCGCTGCTGAAACAAGTGCAGAGTTTTTTCAGCCATTCCCTGACATTACTGATCTGGTTTGTACTCTTGGTATTTTTAATTTACGGCCTGGAAAGCGAGGGTCGCTCAAGTCATCTGGTCTCGTTGACGCAGAGTCTGATCGGCGCCTTGATCGTGGTGCGCTACGCTCTGGGTTACCTCAAGGCACAGGTCTATGCCAAGGCGCTGATCTACACCGTGGTGCCGCTGATCCTGTTAAACGCCTTTGATGTCCTGACCCCGGCCATCAATGCGCTCGAAGCCTATGCCCTTAACGTGGGTAATATTCACTTCTCAATCTACGATCTGTGTCGAGTGCTGTACTTCGGTGCCATCCTGTTTTGGCTCGGCAAGGAATCGAATCGGCTTGGGAAAAAAACCATCCGCAGTCGGACGGGCCTGGATTCCAGTACCAAGGAAGTTATCGCCAAACTGTTCGAGGTGCTGCTCTATGTGGTGATGTTCTTGGTGCTCTTGAATGTGCTCGGCATCAGCCTGACGACGCTGACGGTCTTGGGCGGGGCCATCGGTGTCGGGATCGGTTTTGGCTTACAGTCCATCGCATCGAACTTTGTCTCCGGACTCATCATCCTTTTGGAGCGGTCCCTGTCCATTGGTGACTATATTGAATTGGCGGACGCGCGCGGCGGCACCATTCGCGATGTCAATCTACGCTCCATTACGCTGGAAACCTTCGATGGCAAAGACATAGTGGTGCCCAATGATGTGTTTTTTTCGACCACCTTTACCAATTGGACGCACAAGAATTTGAAGCAGCGCTATGACATCGATTTTGCCGTAGCCTTCAGTACTGATCTCGATCGACTGTTCCCGCTGGTCAAGGCCACCTTGTGCGCCCATAAGAGCGTCTTGTCGGGGGCGGATTATAGCTTCGAGGAACAGCCTGATATTGAAATATCGGGCTTTGGCGACAACGGCATCAATCTGCACATCGAATTCTGGATGAATGCCATCGATGATGGCGAGAATCGGGTCGGTGCCGATCTGCTCTATGAGATTTGGAAGTTGATGAACCAGAATGGCTTTTCCTTTCCGTTTCCACAACGCGAAGTTCGGATGCTCAGCGATAAATGATCTATGGGGCTAGGCGGCCCCGCTTTCTCGACGCGCTGACACATTCAAAGCAGCGCTCTGGCGAGCGCCGCGCCAAGCCTTAGTTCGAGTTTGCCAAGAGCGCTTCGACATCGGCTAAGGTGCCCAGGGTGGTGCCGGCACAGCTGGCTGTTGCCGCACCGCAGGCGATGCCCAGGGTTAGCGAACCCGATTGACTCTGGCCCTGACTGAGCCCCCAAACCAAACCTGCCACCATAGAGTCGCCGGCTCCGATCGGATTCTGTTCGACGATGCGTGGACTGATGCATTCGACCTGCTCGTCCGGCGTAGCCAGCAAGGCACCGGTTTTGCCCATCGAAAGCACCAGGCTGGCCGGGCCCAAGAGCAAGACCGCCTGAGCGAGAGCCGTCAGGCTTGCGGCATCGCTGACCACCAGCCCGGTTAATTGCTCGGCTTCGGCCAGGTTGGGTTTGACCAGGGTCGGCCCAGCCGCACACCCCAAGCGCAGCGCCTCGCCACTGCTATCCAGCACTGTAAAGGCGCCCTGCTGATCCAGGATAGTAATTAGCTGCGCGTAGACATCATCCGGGACTCCGGGCGGCAAGCTGCCCGCCAAAACCCACCAATCCCCCGGCCGAGCGGCTGCGCGCACCATGCCGATCAATTCTGCCAGCTCCTCGTCACTGATCGACGGTCCGGTATCGTTGACCTTGAGATGCTTTGAGCCGCCGGCCTGAACTAGACTGACATTGGTCCGGGTCTCGCCGGCAATGCGAGTGAAACGGGTGTCGATACCCAACTCGCCGAGCATGGCGCTGAGGCGGTCGCCGGTGGGCCCACCGACTAAGCCCATAGCGATGCTCGGCATCTTTAGGTTGGCCAGCATGCGCGAGACATTAAAGCCCTTGCCGCCGCAGTCAACCCGACTGCCTAAGGCACGCGACACCGCATCAAATTCAAAATCCGCCACTATCAGTTCGAAATCGATGGCCGGATTCAGCGTCAGGGTATAGATCATGGCTGGGCCACGAGGCATTGATTGAACAGTGCGGCCTCGGCAGTCGTATTCCATGTGTTGCCGGCACCCAACGCAGCCGCGACGGCGGGCATTTTCTCGGCCAGCTCGTTTAGGCCCATCAGTGGTAGATCGAGCAATTGTGGGAAAATCAATATTTTGCCCGGATAGCGGCTGGCGATCATCGCTTCGATGCCGGCCTTGGCAACATGCATCCCGCCAATGGCGGCGACACAGACGGCGGGCGCGATATTACCCTGCAGGGTATTTTCCATCACCATGGTTTGGTCGTGAATGGTCAGGCCGGAGGTGCCGGTCAGCTGCGCATTGTTGAGGTAAATTTGGCTGAAATCGACCGGCGCCATGGTGCCGTTCGGGACACCGGCAAACAACACCAGCATGCCGTTTTCATTCATAAAGGTCGCCGAGTCGGCCATAATGCCGCCATTGGGCACGCAGACGACCACGTCTTCGGCGCCCTTATTGTCGGTCAATTCCATCACCAGGTCGTGTAGGCTGCCCTGCGCGGTGGTCGGGTTGTAGGTTACCAAGGTGCGCTGATTCGCCGCGGTCAAGGGGGCAAAGCGGGCCTCGATTTCGGCCAGTCGATCATCGGCTATATCGGTCACGACCACGACCTTAGGGCCGTTTTTCTGTTCGATCGCGCGCTGCACGTGCATCTGACCCATGGGGCCGCCGGCGCCAACAAAGACCGCCGTGCCATCGTTACGCAGATCACAACGGTTGCGATCCTCGCCATAGGAGTCGGCGATATTGCGGCCGGCATTGCCGATGAAGGCAACATAGTCATAGTGCAGGCGACCGACATCGGCTTCGACCAGACCGTCGAGCGGTTCGGTACCGACCATATTCAGGGTGCCGCGGCGTGCCACCAGTTTGGCCACCTCAGAGACCTGCACGGCCGAACGCGGCGCCAGCATCACGATATCGTCGAAGCCACCGTCGCCAAATTCGCTTGCCAGCGCGGCGTAGTCATCGACGGTAAGGCCATCGCGTACTACGACGCGGCGACCGTGATTGGCGGCCAGGGCGGCAACACTGGCGGGTACATCGGTCAGGATCAGGGTCGCAGGGGACTCCAATCCGTGACTGAAGGTATAGTCCTCGGTTGCACCCGGTTGACCGATCAACCACATGGTGCCGCCGGCCTTAGGCAACAGACGGCGCCGCTGTGTATAGGAGGCGAAGACACAACCCCAAGGCTCGAGCAGGGCGGCATCGCCTAAGCCCATCTGGTCAGAGACCCTCAGCAGGCAGGCACCGGCATCGGTTTCGAGAATCTCTTTACCGATCAGGTGATATTGCACCAGGCCACCGGGCAGGGTGTAACCATAGGCGGTACTTTTGCCGTTCTGATAAATATCCGGTTGCATGGCATAGCGCTCGCCGGGTCGGTATTGGCCCTGCAGATTCGCGCCGACCTGAATTACCGTGACCGTGGCTTCGTGGCCGAGGCGGGTAGGCTCCAACTTTAAATCTCGGTTATAGAGTTTGGGATGGGCACTGCCCTGGTTGATCACCTTTACATCGGAAAAACACAGCCCGACCGCGTCAACGCGCACCAACATTTGGTCGGCATCGGGTTTGGGTACATCAAACATCTCGGCGCGATTGTCGCGGCCGATATTGTCCACGCCGGCACCATAGAGGTTCCAGGTCCAAGTTTGCTCCGGCACGGTGCCGGTCAGTTGTTGATAGTTTTCAAATAGGGTGGTCATGGTCTTACTCCAAAAATTCAATAGGCTTGGTGCTGTGCTCGGCACTTACGTCGGTCACAACAAATCGGTTCGGTCGGCATAGAGTCGACGCACATCGGCGGCGTCGGGCAGGGCAAGCGCCCGCTGGGCTTTATCCTGCAACTTGCTATAGACGACGCTGCGTAAGAGCGTTTTGATCGCCGGGACATTGGCTGGGCTGATCGACAATTCGCTCACCCCTAAGCCGACCAGGAGACAGGCTAAGTCCGGATCGGCGGCCATGTTGCCGCACACCCCAACCCATTTGCCGTGCGCCTGTCCGGCCTGCACCGTCATGGCGATCAGGCGCAGCAGGGCCGGATTATAGCTATCGGCTTCGCTGGCCAATTGCGGATGCATGCGGTCCATCGCCAGGGTGTATTGAGTCAGGTCGTTAGAGCCGATCGATAAAAAGTCGACTTCCCGAGCAAAGTGATCGGCCAATAGAGCCGCCGATGGCACTTCCACCATAATGCCTAGGGGCAGTATCGGAGCGGCTAAGCGGATCTGAATAGCCTCGGCCATGGCGCGCGCCTTGCGCCACTCCGCTAAGGTGGCAATCATCGGAAACATGATATGGATGCCCGGGCTAATGCCCTGGTCGGCCTGCCATTGCGCCACTCGATAAATGGCTTCGAGCTGGTTGTTGAACATCGCCTCATTGCGGAACGAGAGACGAATCCCACGCACCCCAAGGAAAGGATTTTCTTCCGCCGGCATGGTCAGCCAAGAGACCGGTTTGTCGCCACCTATATCAGCGGTGCGCACCACCAGTTGGCGCTCGCCCAAGCAGCTGACAATCTCTGTTAAGGCCGCCACTTGCTCTTCGATCGTCGGTTCCAGCGTGGACGACTCAAACAAAAACTCGGTGCGCAACAGGCCAACACCATCACCGCCGTTGGCAAGCACACCCGGCGTGTCGCTCGGTTGGGCGATATTGCAGACCAGTTCAACGCGATGGCCATCGAGGGTTTCGGTGGGCTGATCTTTTTGACCCAGTTCATAGGCTTGACTCTTCTGCCACTGGGCGATCAGGCTGTCGGCTTGAACTCGGGTCTCGGCATCGGGTGCCAACACCAGCTGAGCACCTTGTGGATCAACGATTGCCCAATCGCCTGGGCGTACCTGGGTCAGGAAATCAGCACCGGCACCGACCAACGCAGGAATGCCCAAGGCGCGTGCGAGAATCGCCATATGGCTGTTGGGCCCACCCAGTTCGGTGCATATTGCCTTGATCGGTAACCCACCCAGTTGAGCGGTTTGCGACGGGCTTAGTTCGCTCGCCAGCAGAATAAAGTCCCGATCGGTCGGATAATCCAGACGATTGGACTGGTGATTCAAGACATTCACCACGGTCCGGGCGACATCGACCATATCGGCGGCGCGCGCCTTGAGGCGTGGGTCGCTCAGGGCCGAGAGTTGATCGGCCTGCGCCATCAAGACCTGTTGCCAAGACCAGGCCGCGGCGTTACCGGCGTTGATCAGAGCAACAGTGGCCGCGATCAGACTCTCGTCACGCAGCAGTTGGCATTGTGCCCGAAAGATTGCGGCTTCATCGACGGCTCCCTGAGTCAGCTCCAGTTGCAGCTGCTCCAGTTGTTGAATCGCAGTGCGCAGTGCGGCGCTCAACAGGGCCCGTTCGGCGTCCGGGTCGTTGGCGGCCTGCACCAGGGTGACCTGTTGGGTTTCGAGCACATAGACCTCGGCCAGCGCAATACCCGGTGACGCGGGCGCGCCATCGGTGACAAAGCGGCCTAACGGGTTGCTCAAGGCCGGCAGCCCGGCCAGGGGATCGTATTCAGCGTTGCTATGATCGCCGGTCTCGCCATCGAGTCCGGCGGCAATGGCGGTTACCAGTTGATCAACCGCCGCCGGGGCATCTGGGCCTTGGGCCGAAATCGTCACACTGTCGCCACACGCTGCGCCGACACTGAGCAATTCGGCCATCGATTTGAGGTTGGCGATGCGCGCACCTTTGCGCAAACGCAGCTCGGTCCCGGCATAAGCGCTGGCCAACTCGGCCAATTCGGCAGCGGGTCGGGCATGTAATCCGGCCGAATCAATCAGGGTCACTGTGCTCTTGTGGCGTAAATCTTCGCCAACGGCACCGTTATCGGTTTCGACTGGGGTGCCATTTAGGCAAGCGACTATCTGCTCGGCGCTGGCGCTGGTGCCCAATTCGGCGGCCAATGCCTCATCGAGGACGACGCCGGTTAGGGTCTGCAGTAAATCGAGATGATCGGTACCGGTTGCGGCAATGCCGACAGCAAGGTTAACGACATCACCCTTGGCGTTCCAGATTACCCCGGCCGGCAACTGCACCACTACTAATCCGGTGCGTACTACCAGGGCCTTGGCCTCGGATGTGCCATGCGGTATGGCCACGCCATTCACGAGAAATGTGCTGACCTTGTCTTCTCGAGCGAGCATTGCCGAGCTGTAATCAGCGGCTACAAAACCACGGCTGAGCATGCGCTCGGCGATGGCCTTGAGTACCTCGGTCTTATTGGTAAAAAATTTCTGAGTTAAAACATCGGCGCTCGACAGCAGGACTCGGTCAGTCGTTGCCATGACGTCGTCTGGCTGGAAGTGGCGCGGTGTCTCGGTATTTTGAGGAGTCTTTGTTAAGGACATGGATATCCCTTTGATCTTAAATTTACAGCAACTTAGTTGCCGTTAGTGGGCCTCAAATAAGGATCATTTGAGGCCCGCATTCTTTATGCCTACGAGTAAAAAGCGTGCACCGATCGGTTAAACGAGTTTTGCGACCAGGTCGTCGTAAAATCCGCCATCCATAAAGTTCTCAATGCTCAGGTGTTGAGCGGACGGTAATTTTGCTTTAGCCCGGGCCGACAATTCTGACTGAGTGATAACAATATCGGCATCGGTCAGATCATTAATGGCGGCATTGCTGACATTGATATCTAGACCGGCCGCTTTTAGCTTACCGCGTAGCACGGTGGCGCCCATGGCAGACGAGCCCATGCCGGCATCACAGGCAACAACAATTCGACGTACCTGGCTGGCGCCGGTTACTGCGTTGCCTAAACCCTTGCTGCTGGCTTTATTGGCATTCACGGTTGCCTGAGCAGCTTCTAGATCATCAGTGCTTGATGCATCGCTGCGGATGATAACAGCAGCGATCAAGAAGGATACAGTCGCGGCGATAGCAATAGAGGCCAAAGTTAAGAGGATACCCATGCCCTTAGTAGACATCAGAATCAGTGCAAAGACAGAACCCGGAGACGGCGGTCCAACTAACGCATTGCCGGTCACCATGTTGAAGGTAACGCCTGCCATACCACCAGCTATCACAGCGATGATCAAGCGTGGCTTCATCAGGATATATGGGAAATAAATCTCATGGATGCCGCCGAAGAAATGGATGATTGAAGCGCCATAAGCTGACTTCTGCGCAACGCCTTTACCGGCCAGCATGTAGGCCAGTAAAATGCCCAAACCAGGACCTGGGTTGGTTTCAATCAGGTAGAATATTGATTTACCCGTAGCGGCGGCCTGTTCGGCACCGAGCGGAGTAAAGACACCGTGGTTGATGGCGTTATTGAGGAACAGAATTTTCGCCGGCTCAACAAGGATAGACACCAATGGCAGCAGGCTATGGCTTACGATCCAGCCGACACCGGCGCCTAAGGCTTCGGTAATAGCCAAGACCACGGGTCCAACCAGCGTATAGGCAATCAGCGCAGTGAGCATGCCGATAATGCCGAGCGAGAAGTTATTAACCAGCATTTCAAAGCCGGCCTTAACCTTGCCTTCAACTGCTTGGTCGAATTTTTTAATGGCTAGGCCGCCGAGTGGGCCGGCAATCATAGCGCCGAGGAACATCGGGATTGATGCGCCGACAATCACACCCATGGTCGTGATCGCACCGGCAACAGCACCGCGCTCACCACCAACCATCTTGCCGCCGGTATAACCGATCAATAATGGCAGTAGATACGTGATCATCGGCCCAACGAGCGCGGACAGATATTCATTCGGGATCCAACCCGTTGGTATAAAGAGTGCCGTAATAAGGCCCCATGCGATAAAGGCACCAATGTTGGGCATCACCATGCCGCTCAGGAATCGTCCGAAGGACTGGACGCCGATTTTTAAATTGTTTTCAGACATAGGATGTCCCCAATTATATTGTTGTAGTTAGATTGGCTTCGAACGCTTGATTCAAGCTGTCGAGAATCACTTGCTCATCATGAGCATTGGCCCACAGGTCAAGAGTGCCCGTGCGGCCAATCAGTTGGGCGATGGATGAAAAAACGTATGACTGACTCTGTCTCAGTTTCCGTAGATCATCCTGTGCGGGTGCACAAAGTAAGATGACAAAACGTACATCTTCGTCACTTCCATTCCAGGTAAAATCATCATTCTTTACTCGGGCAAAACACAGGACAGGGTAGTCGACGTGTTTGGTTATCGCATGGGGGATGGCGGTGTGTGACCCGGCAAAGGTACTTACCACTTCTTCCCGTTCAATAATGTCCGAATAGAGCTGCGCTGGATCTTGTGTTTTCTTCAATAAAAACAGGTGACCACAGATGGCATGAATCACTTCGTTCTTTGAAGAGGCTTCCATATTAAGCAAGATTGTTTCTTTTATTATTAGAGTAGGTTTCATCTTGTTACCTCATGTACCCGCGAAGCAGTATAAATAGTCCGTAAAGCGCGTCAAAACAGTCCTCTAGTATCCACGTCAGCAGGGTGACTTACATCTAATTAAACGATCAATCGCACTTAAACAGTGCAGATATCGTCAAATTGGTGCAAGAATTTCAGAGAAATGGGCTGGAATGTGAATCGGCAATCAACTATAGTCATAAATGATCAATTTTATGCAAAACTCGCCAGGGAGCTTAGTTATGAATTCGCGATCGCGCCAGAAACGCATCTTGGAGCATCTACAGGAACACCCGATCTTAACGGTTGGCGAAATAGTCGAATTGATCGAGTGCTCACCGGCGACCATTCGCCGCGACATAATAGAGTTGGACGAACAGGGTAAGTTAAAGAAAATCCGCAATGGGGCCGAGAAAATCCTCTCGCCGAGCACCTCTGAGTCGCCCGGCTTTAAGGGTTTTTACCCGAATATTTCGGATTACAATAACTTTGATGAATGCGATCGCATCGCCCGGCAGGCCGTGCAGCTGTGCCAGGATCGAGACAATGTCTTTATTGGTGAGGGCAAAACGACTTTTTTAATGGGTAAATACCTGCTCGGCACCAACATCCATGTGTATTCCAACTATCTGCCACTGGTGACCTATCTAATTTCAGAGGGCTATGCGCACCTGGTGGTGCTGGGCGGACAGTATATTAAAAGCCAAAGCCTGCTGGTATCGCCCGAAATACAGGAGTCCTACCAAGGTCGATATCTGTTTGTCAGCGGTGATGGCTTGACCGATGCCGGCTTGACTAAGTCAGCCTTATTAGCCTTTATGGAAGAGAAGAAGATGCACGCCTACGCTGACAAGATTATCGCGTTAGTCGACGCCGATAAGATCGGCGTCTTCGGTGGCATTACGCTATTCAATCTGGACGAGCTGGATATAGTGATTACCGGTAAAACTGCCGATCCAGCCATTATCGAACGGCTAAACCGGAAAAACATTAAGGTCTTTCTGGTCTAGCCCAAGCAGCCTAATCGCGCAGTGGCATGGCGCCCAAATAATCCTTCTTACCCACTTCGACGCCATTGTGGCGCAAAATGGCGTATGCCGTGGTGATATGGAAATAGATATTGGGTATCGCATGATGAATGGCGAAATCCTCACCCACCATATGTTTACCCGCCCAGCGCGGCTGCGTTATTGTGCTGGTGGCGGCATTGGCGAAGTCGGCTTCACTGAAGCTGGCCAGATAGTCGAGCACCGATTGGATGCGCTCCTGTAATTGCGCCACGGTGGTTTCACTATCGTCATGCTTGGGTGCGGCATCGGCCTGGTCGACCAGGCGAGCAACGGCCAGCTTGGCGGTATCACAGGCAATCTGCACTTGGCGAGTCAAGGTGAACTGATCCGGTGCCAGACGAGCATTTAACAGGACCGCCATATCAATTTTTTTGCCATCGGCGAAACCGTTGGCCTTGTCGAGAATGGCGCTGAGATTGGTAAGCATCTTGCTAAATTGCACAACGGTAAGATCGTAAAGCATGGGTTCAACCTTTGAGTGAGTAAAGAAGTAGCACAGAGGTGGGGCCTTTTGGGTCGCTTTCAATGGCGTCGAGCGCCACTGGGTCAGCGATCTTCGGGCTGGTCGCGGAATTGGACGGGCAGGGCGGAGTTTGCCGGCGGTTGTCCTTCCTGCGCAGCTGAATAATGCGTAAACTGGCCCTGGCGCTGCCTTAAATTCATACTCCTTTGGACGCTAACAGAATGAAGACCATTCAATTGATCGATGTTGCCAAACTAAGGCCTGGTATCTATGTAGAGTTGCCGCTGAGCTGGTCGCAGCATCCATTTTTTTTCAGTCGTTTTAAAATTAAAACCTGGGGCGAGGTTGAACAAATTAGGGCCCTTGGGCTCGATAGGGTGCCCTACGACCAAATTAAGAGCGATCCAAAATCCGATGCGACAGGCGATGAGCCCATCGGCGCCGATGATGCTGCGGCCATTGACGCCAATAAAGCCAAATTCTGGGATGAGAAACAAAGTAGAATTGACCAGGCGGACCAATTCCGGCGCGCTCGTAAAGACACTGCGCAACGTTACAACGAAACGAAAAAACGCATCCATAACCTGATGTCCGACCTGACCACCGCCCCGGCCAACGCGGTGCGCGGTAGCGAAGAATTGATCGGCGATCTAATGGCCCAGTTCGATGATGAATCGAGCATGTTGATCAATGTGGTTAATATGTCGCCGGCCTCCTTTAATACCAACAACCATGCGCTCAATGTCACCGTGCTGTCGCTGCTCTTGGGGCACAGCATGGGACTGTCTAAAACCGATTTGTTGGCACTGGGCATGGGTGCACTGTTGCATGACATCGGCAAAGTTGCGGTGCCGGCCCGAATCGCCAATTATCACAAAAATATGACCAATCCGGAGCTTGAGCTGTATAAGAGCCACGTTGGCCAGGGGATCAAGTTAGTACATCGGATCAACGGCATTCGGCCCGAGGTGCTGGAAATTATCGGACATCATCATGCCTTCTTAGATGGCTCGGGATTTCCTGCGAAGGTGCCTGCCGAGAAAGTCTCGCAACTGGCCCGCATCGTGGCCATTGCCAACCTCTACGACAACTACTGTAATCCCCATGCCTTGCCGGATGCCATGACGCCGAAGGAAGCAATGGCCCATATCTATGCCCAGGGCGGTGAGCAACTCGACGATAGCTTGGCGCAGAATTTCATCCGCACCTTCGGTATCTATCCGCCCGGAACGGTGGTTCTGCTCAGAGATAAGAGTGTTGGTCTCGTCGTGATGGTCTCATCCAAGGCCTTATTAAGGCCCCGTATCGTGCTCTATAACCCGGACATACCCGCCAATAAGGCTATGATAATCGATCTGGCCGAGCACCCGGACCTGCAGATAGTACGTGCCCTTCGACCGACCGAATATCCCGCCACGGTTTACAGCTATTTGGGTCTGCAAGAACGGGTTGGATACTATTTTGAGAGCCCAGGCGTCAAATAACGCCGCTTGGTTGAACGACCGATGTCCCCGGCGCCGGGGCAATAACTGACATTACTATCAATAGTGCGTTAAGGATCATAGGAACAGGATTCGCTTCGATTCTATGCTAAAGACTCAAGATGAATAGTCATTGGGAGTCCGCCGTCAGAATCCTAGCAGAGTGCTTTGATGATCAACTAGAGTCGCTTAGGCGCAGTCTTATAGCCGACTTTGCCATTGTCAGTTCAGTCTGTGGCAATGTTTACACCCTTTTAGCGGTGACCTCGGAGCTCAAATTGCCGAGCCTTGCGGTCGGCCATGACTTCCCGTGTCGCGACAGCTACTGCAAGCAGGTGGTGCGATCGCAACAGATGCTTATCCATACCCATCTCGAGAAATTCACCCATCGGATATTGCACCCGGTCTTTACCGTGATGCAGCCGGAGTCCTATATAGGCGAGCCTCTGTGGATAAGAGGCGATGTCGTGGGTACGCTCAACTTTTCAGGCTTTACGGCCCGGCCTAGGGGCTATTGCGACCAGGCCATCGCGCAGGTTAAGGGTCTCGCACGCGCCATCGAAGTTGAGCTGCGTTAGGGCGC
>NZ_CEYAVF010000024.1:0-55432 GCF_982785585.1 Reinekea sp.
GGCAGGCATTGGCGTGAATAGGCGTTTTGCTTTCAGCTGGGGACGCAGTAGAATAGGGCGTCGGCTTGGCCGGAACGTTTTTTTGAGTTGATTGTTGTTTTAGGAACCCCCATGACAGATCTCTATACCAATAATCCATTACACAGCCTAAAGTTGGAAGCCTTACTGACGGAGTTAGTGGATCATTACGGTTGGGAAATATTAGCCGCCGCCATAAATATAAACTGTTTCAAGACCAACCCGACCATCAAGGGTAGCCTCAAGTTCCTGCGCAAGACCGATTGGGCGCGCGAGAAGCTAGAGGGTTTTTATCTGTACCGCTTTAAGCACTTGCCGCGGCCCGATGATAAGCAATTTGCCCTGCCGCCGCGCGATCGCATTGTCCCAGACGACCAAACTCCGGGCGAGCCAGTGGTGCTGACCCTTGAAGGCTTGGCTGAAATTCAACGCAAAAAAGACCTAGCAGCGGCCAATAAACCCAGACCTGGCCACAATGCCGGTAGCCAGGGCCCGCGTAACGATCGGCCAGGCAGTAGGTCCAAAGGCCCTCGGCAGGAGCGCTCAGGCGCTAAGCCTTGGGAACGGTCCAACCGCCCCGCCGCGTCGAGCGATGATAGTAACCCGTGGGGCAAGGCTTCGCGCAGTGTCTCTAAGGACGCCGATGCCAATCCGTGGGGCAAGGCCAAAGCCGGCGACTCGAATAGTGGCGATGCCAATCCGTGGGGCAAGGCTAAAACCGGCGACTCGAATAGTGGCGATGCCAATCCGTGGGGCAAGGCCAAAGCCGGCGACTCGAGTAGTGGCGATGCCAATCCGTGGGGCAAGGCCAAAGCTAACGATTCGAATACCGGTGATGCCAAGCCATGGGACAAGGCTAAAGCCAGTGAAACGAAAACCGACGATGCCAATCCATGGGGCAAGGCCAAACGCCGCGAGCCGAATGATGCGGACGCTAACCCTTGGGGTAAAGCCAAGAAGAACGAACCGAATGCTGGGGAATCTTCAGACCAATAGAGTCAAGCCCAAGGGCTCTGGCCTTTGGTAGGACTAGGCGAGTTATCCGTCCGGATAACCCGCCTCATTAATCCGGCACCTCCAAGCCATACTGGCTGACCACGCGCAGACACTCGGCGACCGACCAGGCTTGATGAAAGCAACCGCGAGCTTTATGCGGCGCGTCGCCATCGAACACCTCTGAGACCCCCTGAATGCCAGCCTCATGATAAAAGTGATGTTTCAAACCGGTGAGCAATTGCGCCGCCAAGACGGGATCGTTGTGAACTTTCATGACCGCATCGATAAAGGCGCCCATCGGCCAGGCCCAAACGGTGCCCTGATGATAGGCCAGGTCACGCTCCCGCAGCGCGCCGTAATACTGGCCTCTATAGTCCGAGTGCCTTGTGCTCAAACTGCGTAAACCAACGGGGGTATAGAGTTGTTGGTGCACCACCTGCAGCACCGCAGCTTGCTGTGCGGGGTCGAGTGGCGAGTAGGGCAGGCTGACGGCGATAATTTGGTTACAGCGGACGTCGTCGATGGTCTGCTCTGGGGTGACGCAATCGTACAGGCATTGAAGTGTGTCGTTCCAGAATAACGTCTGAAAACTGCTTTTGACGGTGCGCATAAGCGCTTGATACTGGCTGGCGTGGTCCTCAAAGCGGTCAGAGCACTGTTGCGCAAAACACAGGGCGTTGTACCAGAGAGCGTTTATTTCCACGGCCTTGCCGTAGCGGGGGGTGACTGCATAGCCATCGAATTGAACATCCATCCAGGTTAGCTGAGTGTCGCTATCGCCGCCCTGAATTAGGCCGTCGTCAGCCATGCTGATGCCATAACGGGTGCCTCGTTGATGGGCGTGGATAATATCTTTAAGGTCGTCATAGAGTTCTGCCTGAACAAAGTCCCAATCGCCGCTGTACTCAATATACTGTTGGATGGCCCAAAAGAACCATAGGGTGGCATCGATGCTGTTGTATTTAAGATCATCGCCCCTGCGATCTGGAAACTTATTGGGCAACATGCCACCATTAAGGTAATAGGCAAAGGTTTTCAGTATCGACCGGGCGATATCAAACTGGCCGGTCACTAAGGTCATGCCGGGCAGGGCAATCATCGTATCCCGCCCCCAATCACCAAACCATGGAAAGCCGGCGAGAATGGTCTTGCTCTGAACCGATTCCCGATCGGCGACCAGTTGCAGGGCGCTGTGAGCCAGATCGTTGGCGAAGTCATTGGGGTGGTAGCGCTGCTCACGGCGGGTCAGGGTGCGCTGGTATTCTATGGAGCCATCGGGGCAGTGCTCGGCCAATGTGCCCACCATATAACAACTCTCGCCCACATAGAGGTCGATATTGGCCTGATGGATCTTGAGGCTGCTATCGCGTTGTGGGTAGCCCTGATCTTCCAATTCGATGGCATAGAGTAGATCGTGGCATTGTTGGTCGACGCAAGGTGCCAGCCAATGACAGCGCTGGTGGCTCCGTTCACCGGGGGTTTGGCAATCCAGACGCAGGCTAGTGCCCATTGCCTGGACGCAGTGCTGTGCCGCATGAACGGCCCAATCTTGAATGTCATGGGCGCTCAATTTTTGGCAGTGCTCGCCGGCGGGCCGGAAGTGAACATAGTTCGCCAGGTTAAGCGTCACGCTTTGGGTAGGCGCGCTCAATAGCGTATAGCGGATCACCGTGGTGTCTTGACCTTGAACCATAAAGAGTTCTTTTTGCAGTAGGCTACCCCCGACCTGATACAGCCAGGTGGGTAATGGTGTCGCGCAGAAATGAGTCAGATAGCGTTCACCGGCGTCACCGGCGACGTCGTTGCCGCTGAGCCAACAGCGGGCATCGAGGCTGTGACCATCGAGGCGTTCGATGCAGCCGTGCCAGGTGAGCATCCGGTCCATCGGTGGGACGGCCGCATGGATCAGCAGGCCATGAAATTTCCGGCTCAAACCACCGTTGATGGCCAGGCTGGCAAAACTGCCGGTTCCATTGGTGACCAAACACTCGGTTTTATTGCCTAAGGTTCTATCATGCAGCATGGCTGCTGGTAGTGCGCGCATGGCTTGAAGGGCTCCTAACCGTCGGAAATTCGACCTAGGTTCGGATTCTAGCCTGTCTGGGGGCGTTAGCTGGATGGAATTCTATCGGGGCTTGAGTACGCAACCTGGGCGGTTGCGCACCGATTGGACCTATAACAGATGCGGGTTGGCTCGTTTATAGTTGCGCAATGCTTTGCGTGCGCCTTCTACCTTGCCATACAGCCGCATGCGCTCACCCTTGTCACCGCCACCGTTGGGGTTTTCTTTTACGAAAGCACGCTTTTCGACCTCTGCCTGTTCGATAGCGTGTTCCAATCCGTCTAATTCCTGGTCCATTGCATCCCTCGATTTACAGTCACTGGCAATATTAATTGAGCAGCAGCATCCTGCCATGTCTCAATTACCTGCCAATGTGGTTAATATATACAATTCCGTTTTTGAACCTGCCGATGGGCAGATATTTTCTATCATTAATAGCCTATTGTGACAAAGTTGCCGGAAGTCTTCTAGCTTTTGTGACGTAATTCAAAAGGTTTATAGAATCGAATTCAAATGTGCGAACCAATATGATAGCCAGTCTGGCCTACCCTCCGGGCGTGGCTCAGGTCTTAAAAGCGACGAAAACGGGCAGATGATAGCGGGATTGAGCCTATTCGGGTTAGACTCGCAACCATCATGACCCACCCTTTTGCCATTGGGATTCGCCGGCAAGATCTCTATTGCAGACTGGGCTGGCGGTCGAGTCGGATTACTCTGGCGGACTAAGGCCAGCGCAAGCTACATTTATGACCCCATTTCATGCCATCGCAAGCGGCAGTCTCTTACACAGGCGTCCAAGATAGTGAATAGTACCTTCTTTTTTAATGCGCTCGCCAGCTACATGGTGGTCATCGACCCAATCGGTTGTGCGCTGATTTTCTACTCTCTGACCATAGGGCAGAGCTTCAGAAGCCGTGCCCGAACGCTGCTAAAAGCACTCGGTATTGCCGCCACTATTATTGTCTTGTTCGGCCTATACGGTCAGCAGCTCTTGGCCGCTTTGGGGATCAGCATGGATGCTCTACGCGTCGCCGGCGGAATACTCCTGTTCAACACCGCCTTCCGCATGATCACCAGCGAACCGGTACCAGATAAACCGCATACCCAGCAAGTGGGTGATATTACCGTTTACCCCCTGACCATCCCGTTGATGGCTGGCCCCGGGACGCTGACGCTGACCGTGCTGTTAATGGCCGACAGTGGCAGCTCGATTGAGAAATCTCAGGTGCTCTTGGCGGCCGGCTTGACACTGTTGGCGACGGTTGCCCTCAGTCTCTTGGCGGCTCGATTGCGGCGCTGGCTGGGCAAGACCGGGGATGAAATCATCCAACGTCTATTGGGCGTCCTCTTGGCAGCCTTGGCGATTCAATTTGTTGCCAATGGCATTCGCGGTCTAATGCTCTAAGGTATCCGCGGGTCGACCCGGCTGCACCCTGAGTTTGCGCTCTATATCCTTGATGGGGTCATTCCAGGGTACCAGCAAGCCGCATTGCTGCCATAGCGCGATGAGCGGTGTCTGATCGGTCGGTTGATAAGCTCGAATGTCATAGGCCGGTGGCATCGTTTGGTATCCTATCCAATAAAGAAATCAGTTTAGCCAGATTCGTGCACAAAGTCAGAGACAGAGTGAAATAGGGCCATGTGGACGGGGCTGCCGAGAGAATCGAGTGGGGGGGCTTGCAAGGTATTCGGGAAGGAACGGCGGCGCCTCTCGACTGAGGCCCCGCCGGGATATTAGCCGTTAAAGCGCGAAAATACCAAGGTGGCATTGGTGCCACCAAAGCCAAAGCTGTTGGACATCACATTGTTCAGCGTGACGTTGTCCAAACGTTGGGTGACCACATTGATGCCGTCGCCGGCTTCAGGATCCAGCTCTTCGACGTTTTTACTCGCCGCAATAAAGTTTTCCTGCATCATAATCAGCGAGTAGATCGCTTCTTGAGCACCGGTCGCGCCGAGGCTGTGACCGGTCAGCGATTTGGTTGACGCGATGGGCGGCATCTTAGCACCAAAGACTTCGCGAACCGCTTTCAACTCGGTGACATCACCGGCCGGCGTACTGGTACCGTGCGCATTGATGTAATCGATAGAGCCCTCAACGTGCTCCATCGCCATCTGCATGCAACGAACAGCGCCTTCGCCGCTCGGTGCGACCATGTTGTAACCGTCGCTGGTGGCGCCATAGCCAACCAGTTCGCCATAGATCTTGGCGCCGCGTGCTTGGGCATGTCCGAGTTCTTCGAGCACCAGCATGGCACCGCCGCCGGCGATGACAAAACCATCTCGCTTGGCATCGTAGGCTCGGCTGGCCTGTTCTGGATGGTCGTTATATTGGGTCGAGAGGGCCCCCATGGCATCGAACAAGGAGCTCATGGTCCAATGTTCGGCCTCACCGCCACCGGCAAACATCACATCCTGTTTACCCAGCTGAATCAGTTCCATGGCATTACCGATGCAGTGCGCACTGGTGGCACAGGCCGAGGTAATGGAATAGTTAACGCCCTTGATCTGGAACGGTGTGGCCAGACAGGCCGACACGGTAGAGCCCATTGTCTGAGTGACACGATAAGGGCCTACACGCTTGAGGCCTTTTTCGCGCAGTATATCGGCTGCTGCGGTCTGGCTTTGCGAATCAGCACCACCGGAACCGGCGATGAGGCCAGCACGTGGGTTCGATACCTGCGCCTCAGTCAGGCCGGAATCTGCGATGGCCTGCGCCATGGCGACGTAGGCGTAACCGGCTGCATCACCCATAAAACGGATGGCTTTACGATCGATATGATCGGCCAGGTTGATATCGGGCGTCCCGCTGACATGGCTACGCATACCCAATTCAGCATAAGTTGGATTAAAGCGAATGCCCGACTTGCCTGCTTTTAACGATTCGGTGACCGTCGCGATATCATTACCGATACACGACACTATGCCCATTCCTGTGACGACTACGCGTTTCATAGATTCACCTCACTTCATCTGTTCGGGCTTGAATAAGCCTACTTTAAGATCTTTGGCAAAATAGATCTCTTTGCCGTCACATTCGACGATACCATCGGCAATACACATCACCAAACGACTCTCAATGATGCGTTTGATTTCAAGTTTATAAACCACTTTTTTGGCGTCTGGCATAATTTGACCCTTGAAGGTCAATTCGCCCACACCTAAGGCCCGGCCCTTGCCCGGATTGCCACGCCAGCCGAGATAGAAGCCGACCAGCTGCCACATTGCATCAAGACCGAGACAGCCAGGCATGACCGGATCACCGGGAAAATGGCACTTAAAAAACCACAGATCGGGATTGATATCGAGTTCAGCGCGGATCATGCCCTTGCCAAAAGCACCGCCTTCAGAGGTAATTAGCGGGATGCGATCCATCATTAGC
The DNA here is from genome assembly GCF_982785585.1 of Reinekea sp. Taxonomy (NCBI): domain Bacteria; kingdom Pseudomonadati; phylum Pseudomonadota; class Gammaproteobacteria; order Oceanospirillales; family Saccharospirillaceae; genus Reinekea; species Reinekea sp. The sequence continues at coordinate 6,459 of NZ_CEYAVF010000024.1, forward strand.
ATGTTATCGATCGGCAACTGGGCGTTGCCCGGTCCAAACAGACGGCCATGACCGCATTCGATGAGATCGTTTTTATCTAAAGATGAAGGACGTTCAGACATGTTTATTTCCACAGTTATGGTTAGCTGTGTGCACAATAGCAAAAAAACGCGGGTTTATTCGTGCTTTGCAGGAAAAAGATCATTAATTCTCAGCCCATTGAGCGCGATAATCCCAGTAGTCGGGGGCTCAGGACGATATTTTGGCCCGTTTCGGCCCCTGGAGATGCCTCCGGGGCCGGCGGGGTGGTTAGTTTTTGATCACAAATACGCCTTGAGCGTTGTGCACATCATCGGTGGTCTGTAGGCCAAAGCCGCCGACAAAGCCCATACCGGTGGCCGACCCTGTGAATAGACCGTCGACCTGACCGGCTACTGAGTGGTTGCCAGTCGCGGTTTCGAGCGTGCCGTAGCCATAATCGCTAAAAAACTGAGCGCCGCGCAGCTGACCGACGTAGCTGACATCCCAGAAGGTACCGTCGGCGGCGTTGGCCAGCGACAGGCTGCCGACGGCCTCGGCGGTACCGAAATTAACCGCCAGCTGGGCCGACAGTGTCAAGATTTGGCCGGTCGATGCGTTGGCATGCCACTGTGCCGTATCGAGCTCGACGCTGCTGTCACCAAAGGTCTTAATGCCTACCCGACTGGCCGCCGGGGCTGGCATGGCACTGACATAGTAGAATGGCGCGGCAACCGTGTCGGCATTCTCGATGTTTTTTGCATCCTTTAGTAGTAGGGCCGGGTTCGCTGCACTGTTATTCCACTCGCCCCAGTCAATATCGCTACCACCGTCACCATCGACATCGACACCGATAAAGTCGACTCGCGTCGCATTCGGGTTGCCGCGTAAAATACTCACCGGGCTGGCAAAGCCCCCTTGCAGGGCACCAATCTGTTCATTGTTGAAACTGACCAATTCCGGCCCAGCCTCACCCTCAATCAGATAACCAAAGCGCGTGGCGTGTTTAACTTGGCCAATAGTGACGCCGCCATTGTCATAGGTTCCGGTACAGTTGCTGGCATTGCTGCACAGGCCCAATGACGCGGCAAAGGTCTGCACATCACCACCGGACAGATTGGTGATCACTAAAAATTCACCCGAGTCACCACTCACCCCATCAAAAATTAACTTTCCCGCCTCTTGGCTAACTACGATCGGCGCCGCAATCGGCACGCCATCGATCTGGCCGAGTACGCTCTGGATTGAGGCATTGATATCACTGGCCACAGCATTGATATTACCAGCGCTCGATTGCGAGACGGTGACGGCAAAGGTCAGCGTGCCCAGGCTGATGTCAAAGCTGACGTCTTCGCTCAGGGTGGTCGCCAAGAAGGGGGCCAAGCTATAACGAGCGGTTGAGTAGCCAGTGGTTTGGTCATTGAGCACGACAAAGCCGACATTGGGATTCTCCGACAAGTCGCGGATTTGCGTCTGGGTCAGGCGAACATCTTGCAAGGCGGCCAAATCGAATTGGGCACTAAATTCGTTAACATCAAGTTCTGGCGCGTCTTCCTGACGAGCCAGTTGCGCATCATCATTCGCTGCCGGCAGGGCTTCTGCCAGCAGGGTAGTTGCCGGCTCTAGGTCATCGGTCAGGTCATCAAAGAGGCTTTCGATGAGCAGGCCTGCATCGGGGTCTGGACTCGACGCAGGTTGCTCTGGCGCATCGTCTTTTGCCTTATCGATAGCGGTCAGCGCTAAGGTCGACAAGGGCGTGGACAGCGCCTTAGGCGCTTCCAACTGACCCTGTATGGGCGCTTGGGGCCCGGCCACTTGAGCAAAGCTGAATGGGCTGTCCAGGCCGAGGTTTAGGCTGCCGAGTTCATTTTCGAGCCGTATCCCTCCCTGATACACACCAATCACCAGATCCGCACCGGTTAAGACCGCTTCATAATTAGTGCCGCGAATGCCAATGCTGGCCTTCGGGGTGCGAATTTGGTACGCCTCCTTGTCGGATTTGCCGAGGGTGCCGGTAATAGTGCGAAAACCACCGGATAAGAGTTCCATGAGCACCTGCTCGGGCCGATCGTTAAGCGCGCCGTGGTATTCGCTGATCTTAAGTCGTGAGCCAGCACGTAACGCCAAGATGGCATTGTCGTTAAAGCGAACTTGAATTTCACCATTGGCACCGGTGACTAGGGTATCGCCCTCTAAGACGGCCGAGCGACGTTCGAGCGCTCGCGATTTTTGCGCTGTATCGAGCGCATAGACTTCGCCCTTAGCGATAATGATCGTGCCGATATTGGCCATTACCTGAGTGGCCGGCAATGCCATTAATAGGCCTGCCAGGCATAGATGCCATAATCGAATAGTCATAGATAGATCCCCTTAAAACTGAACGCTCATCGCCTGACTGATCGTAAATCGATCGCTGCCATAGGCGTTAATGTTACTGCTGACCCATTCCCAACTGATGGCGGTGCGGGTCTGAAGCCAGTCGGCCGAGCTCCAATTAGCTCCTAGGTCAAGCTGAATGACTTGGTCTTGGCGCCTTTTAAGCTCTGTGGACGCAGAGTCTAGGGTGAAAAACAGGTCGTTGGCTTGGTAATATCGCCATTGGTGCTCAACCGCCATATTCGCCTGGAACTGCCAAGGCCCTTGCCAACCCAGTTGGTATCGATTGGCCAATCCGCGCCATTCGAGGTGACCATCATCCTGCCCGGCAAGCTGCGTTTGCAAATAGACAGTCGAGAAACTGTGAACTCGTCCACGTTCCTGCGCGTCAAAAACAAAACCTGCCAAATCCTTGGCACCGGAGCTGTTGGCTGGGTCGAGGGCGAGGGTTGCGAGCGTTCCTAACTTGACACCGGCCCATAGTGGCCCCCAAATCCTATACTGTTGGCTCAGACTGAGGTCGAGCATGGCTTGCCAACTTTGCCCTGCAAGCCAACTCACTTGGGCACTGGCGGGGAGCTGGAAGCGTAATCGTTCATTTTGATTAAAGATCGTATTGGTCAGAGTTAGTGCGCTGGAATCGGACAGTTCAGGGTCAATAAAGTTCTTCGTGCTAAAGTCCGCGCTCAGGCGTTTCGACGCACTTCGACTGGTTGGCCGGAAGCGACTGGCATGAAGAGTCAATTGGGCATAGGGCGAGGCGATAGCGCTGGAGGCGCTATCCAGTGCCGTGGCGCCAGACAGGTTTGGGTCCAACCGACCCTTGGCGTTGCCGCCACCATTAGCGTTGTTGTCCCAACCGCCCTGCAGGGTGCCGCCAAAGGAGACCTTAGTGTCGGTCTGGGACTGCGCGCTATCGATCCGTGCCAGCAATTGATGAATGTTCTGCCGAACCTCGCGCGGCGGTGCCGCTGCCAAAACCTGGTCCAGCTCGCTGCGCGCGCGCTCATAGTTGGCGTTCAGGTAATAGGCACGGCCAAGCTCTAGGCGTGCCCGATGTTGATCGGGCGCAAATATCAAGACACGTTCAAAGCTGAAGATGGCCTCGTTAAAGTTCCCTTCAGCCATCTGCAGCAAGCCTAAGTACAGGTCAAAACGGGGTAGGCCCTCAAATTGTTCGGCCATGAGGTCGGCCGTCAAGCGAGCGTTAGCCCATTGTTGGGTATTTACCAAGTTTACTAAGGTCTCGATGGGCTGAAGAGAAATGCGTTCTAAATCGGTTACTGGAGCGCTACCTTGGTCAAACAATGGTACTATATTAACGTCTGCAGCAGATGCCCAGCTGGACAAAAAACATACAAGCGATGGTGAGATAAGCCGCATTTAGGGTAACCTTTTGCCGTTGACGATATACTAATAACCAAATATTGTTGCAGAATAGCAGCTCACGGACGATTTCGCGGCTAGATTGTTAAATTCTGTTATCGTGTAGACGTTTAAGCGATATTTTTAATTTTTGCCTACAGTACGTTCTAGGCTGGTTTATTGAGGAGGCATTAAAGGCCTTTATGGAATCTCTCGATCTCAAACATAAAAAAGCCCTAGTCGTGGATGATTTCGCCAATGTGCGTCAGTCTATCACCGCGATGTTAGAGGACTTGGGCTTTGTTACCGTCCACGAAGCGAGTGATGGTGATTCCGCGACCAAGTTGGTTAGAGAGAGTAAGTACGATCTGGTGCTGTGTGATTTTAACCTGGGTTTGGGACGTGATGGCATGCGTCTATTGGAAGAATGGCGTCGCTTAAAGCTTATGCCAGAAGATACCATCTTCGTGCTTATTACCGGTGAAACCTCCCGTTCCGTGGTGATCAGTGCCATTGAATTTCAACCCGACGATTACTTGGCCAAACCCTTCACTTTAGATGTTCTGTCAGTGCGCCTGGGTCGTTGGTTTGAGCGGCGAAAAGTGTTACTGCCAATGCTGGTGTCGATCGATAAAAAAGACTGGAAGGCCGTGGCCAACACAGCAAAAAGCATTGATGAAAGCTATCCGCGCTACCGTAGTACCGCCCAAAAGCACTATGTCGAAGCCCTTATTCGTCAGAAAAAAATGGCCGAGGCAGAAACTTTTCTCTTTGACGTATTGGAAAAACGTTATCAATGCTGGGCCCAAACTGCGTTGCATCGCATCGAGTTACTGCAGAAAAAACTCGAAACGGCGGAAATAGGTCTTAAAGCCGTCTTGGAATTGGATCCCAATGAACTGATTGCCTATGATTATCTGGTTGACTCTTTGGTGCAACAGGAGAAAGACGAAGAAGCGCAAACTTGGCTGGAGGAGGTGATTTCTCGGGCGCCTAGAAGCATCGATCGGCAGTTGAAATTGGTCAAGGTGGCACAAACAAATCTGAACTTCCGACGGGCCAATCAGGCCCAAAAAGATATTTTGAATCTCGCCACCGACACCATGCATGAGTCGGTTGGTCTATTTCAAAACTATATAAAAAATCTCAAGGACGAGGCGCTGTCGAGTGACAATACACGCAAGCGAGACATCGAAAAAGAAATCGTCTTTACCGCCAAACGAATGCAGCAGAGCTTTGCGGCTGACTTTAATGCAGAGCTATTTACTCGTGGCGTAGAAATCCAAGACGCTAAAGACGTTCCCGCGATTAAGACAACTCAAGACCTAGATGAACTCTATAACGACATAATCAACGCGGTCGACCGCCTGATTCCAGAAACCGCTCTATTTATGGCCGAGCTTTATTATGGTCAAGAACGTTTTAACGATGCTGATGAGATGGTTCGAGCCTTTAAAAGCGGTTTCAGTGACCAGCCAGAGTTTATTAAAACCTTAGACGACTTGCAGGCCGAACCCATATCGCTGATTTTGCGCAGTGAAGCCAAGGTGCTCAACGGCCAGGGTATGGAGCTTTACGATCAGGAAAAATACCCCGAATCGGTGCGCTTCTTTGAAAAGGCGCTCAAGGTGTCTCCTCGTCACCCTGGTATCGTGTTGAATTTCGTCCAAGCGCATCTGCATATGATGGAGGCTAGAGGAAAAAATGATCAAACGACGGCCATGTGTCTGGAAACAATTAGCCGTTTATTTTATTTATCCGAAGAACATTATCAATATCCGCGCTACAAGAAACTGTTGGACAATGTGGAAAAACTCTAGGGGATAGCATGGACGTACAAGCCATGATGGCCGTGACGGTGCATGACGTGAAAAACTCACTCGGCCTGATTGATAGCCAGCTAAACGATGTGATCAAACGTCTCGATCGGGCTGATTTTGCGAGCGCCCAAGAGATTCGTCGCATACAGCTCGAATGCAGCCGGATCAATAATGGCATGGTGCATATGCTGGCGTTCTATAAGCTAGATCAGGGCACCTTTAGGCCGGTTTTTGCTGAAGCCTTGATCTGTGATGTTATTATCGACGCGACCTCACGTTATACCAGCATGTTGGCGTCCCTCGGCGTGTCCTTGACGATCGGGTTTGCCGATGGTGATGAGGATCGGCTCTGGTACTTGGACGCCAACCTAATTGAAGGTCTGCTGAGTAATATCCTAACCAATAGCATTCGATATGCGAAAAGCCACCTTGCCTTCGATGTCGGGGTGGTGGATGGATGGCTTAATATCCGCATAAGCGATGATGGCGCAGGTTATCCGCAGAGTATGTTGGAATTGTTGGACCAGCCGGACCAGATATCGTTCCAGTCTGGCGAGACCGGTTTAGGCTTGTTTTTTTGCCAAAAAATAGCAAGGTTACACCGTGATAAAGAACGGTATGGGTCTATCGATTTAACCAATGACGCACTAACGGGCGGTGCAGTCTTTAATTTATGGCTACCCTAGCTATCTAGAGCCCAAACTCTTTTATACTTTTGACTTCTTTTGCAGGAATATCTCTTGGACACAGCACAAAAAAGACTTAATGATGCCTTTCGCACTCGCACCAAAGCTGGCCGTATTCGCCAACAAAATGAAGCCAAGATCATTAAGGCCGCTGAAATTGAATTCGCTCAAAACGGTTACAAGGGAACATCCCTGAATGCCGTGGCCGACCGTGCCCAACTGCCAAAATCAAATATTCTCTATTATTTTAAGAGTAAATTCGGGCTGTACGGCGCAGTCTTGGCCGATATTTTAGAGATGTGGAATCAGGCCTTTAGCGTCGCCAGTATCGACTCCGATCCGGCCGAAACGCTCTATCGCTACATAGAGGCGAAGGTTGCCTATTCCTATACCCACCCTTTGGCCTCGCGCATCTTCGCGATGGAAATCATCCAGGGTGCGCCCCACCTAGAGGCTTTCTTAGCCCAAGACTTGAAAGTATGGCTGGACGATCGGGCCAGTGTGATTCAAAGCTGGATTGACGCCGGCAAGATGAAAGCGGTGAACCCTCATCACCTGATCTTCTTGATCTGGGGCAGCACCCAGCATTACGCTGACTTCTCAACGCAGGTTTGCTGGGCTCTGGGTAAAAAAGAATACGATCAACAGGACTTTCAAGATGCAACCGCAACAGTCGCTATGATTGTGCTCGGAGGCTTAGGCCTAACCATCCCAACTGAAAATCGATAACGCCTAGCTTGGCCCATTATGTGGTTCATGCTGGCTGAGCAACTCATCGAGGGTCAGTTGATAGGATTGGACAAAGTTGGTCATGAAATAATCCACTTCCATCATCTGTAAGTTGCGGATTGTACTTTCAATATCGCAGGCCGCACTGGAAAATTCCTTATTGCCCGCGTGCAATTCAGCCTGACATTTTAGATAGGCACTGATTAGATCGGCGGCCTTGACCAGGCTAGCGACCTCAGGGTGAATGGCCTTGTGGAGTAGAAATTTGCGGTAGCTTGGCTGCATGGGCGCCGGTAACAAGGACAGTATTTCATGCTCCGCCTCATCTTCAATGCGCTTGTAGGCATCCGTGATAGTGCTTGAATGGTACTTGATCGGGGACGGTAGATCACCGGTAATGATCTCACTGCAATCGTGATACAGCGCTGTCGTGGCGACCTCATCGGGGCTAAACTCGCTCGACGGCTGGTGCAGTATTTCAAAGCGGATGATTGCCAATGCATGGGCGATAGTCGCAACCTGCCAGCTATGCTCCATCACGTTTTCTTCGATCACGTTGCGCTTTAGGCCCCAGCGTTTAATCCAGCGGAGTCGATCGAGGTAGGCAAAAAAACGAAAAGTAGTCACATTAGGATTCCATCGGTTGGCGCGCTTGGATATTGTCGTGGCAGCGTTCGCTACCGGCGCCCTCGGGCCGTTCACCGTGGGTCTTGAGGCCGGTTGAAATAGCTTGGCGTTGGCTCATTCCAATCCTCCGCGACCGTTGGACGTATTCTGCCACACTCTGGGGATGAATTCAGGTGAAACCTGTAGCAAACCCATGAGCTCAGCATGGCTTATCTATTAACTTTTTCGAGCAGATAAACAGTTTGAGCAATTGCACTGGTGCAATCAAAATGCTGCAATTCACGCCCGTTTCAATAAGGTACCTGCTTGATGTTGTTAACCCTGTTTTTTGTCGGTTTTGTTTCGGCCACACTGTGGCCCTTAGCATCAGAAGCGGTGTTCTTGGTTATGGTGCAGCAGCAGCCAGAGCGGATATGGTTATTGTATTTCGCCGTCGCCTTGGGCAATTGGTTAGGAGCCGTGTTGATGTTTGAGTTGGCCATCCATGCCGCCCCCTGGTTGGCGAAGCGGCTGCAGCGCTCGACAGCTCGACTACACCGCGTCCTTGTCGCACTCAAGCGCCATGGCGCGGTGTTGCTCGGCTTGGCCTGGTTGCCAATGGTTGGCGATCTCTTACCGGTCGCCGCGGGTATGCTGGGGTTGCCGCGCAGGGCCTGTTATGCCTGGCTGCTGCTCGGCAAGGTCGCCCGCTATGGCGTCTTACTCTGGTTAACGGTGCGCTATGCCGGGCTCGGGAGTTGAGCCTGTTCCGCCGCCGTTAGACGGGTTCGGTTAAGATTAATGACCGGGCAAAGGCCGCCATGGCGTCAACTACCGTCTGCAAATCTGCCGGGGTCATTACATAGGCCGGCATAATATAGATTAGCTTACCAAAGGGGCGTAACCAGACGCCACGGTCGATAAACAAGGCCTGAGCCTGAGCGACATCCACCTGCTCGACCATCTCCATGACCCCTATAGCCCCCAGAACACGAACCTCGGCCACCGAAGCCAAGGCCGCGAGCGGCAGCAGGGCCTGTTGCAGTTGGGTTTCAATGGCGCCGACTTGGACGGCCCAATCTTTTTGCTCGAGCAGTCGCAGGGCCGCCCCGGCGACTGCGCATGCCAGCGGATTGGCCATAAAGGTTGGGCCATGCATAAAAACACCGGCCGGCGATGCGCTAACGCCCGCGGCCACCTCATCGGTCGCCAGGGTGGCCGCCAAGGTCATATAGCCGCCGCTCAGTGCCTTGCCCAAGCAAAGGATGTCGGGCACCACCTGAGCATGCTCGAGTGCGAAAAGCTTACCGGTGCGGCCGAAGCCGGTGGCGATCTCATCGAAGATAAGCAGGATGTTGTAACGCTCACACCAGACTCGTATCTGCACCAGCCATTGCGGGTTGTAAATGCGCATACCGCCGGCACCCTGAACCACAGGCTCGATGATAAAGGCCGCGAGTGTGTCGGCGTGCTCTTTTATCTGTTGTTCAAAATGCTGCATTAACTCCGGATCTAAGGGTTGGCTATAACCCTGGGGCAGATCGCCGAGAAAGAGCGATTCGGGCAAGACCGATTCAAACAGGCTGTGCATGCCATTGGTGGGATCGCAGACACTCATGGCACCAAAGGTATCGCCATGATAGCCCCGATTGACCGTCACCATACGGGTCTTGGTGGGCTTGTCGCGACCGGACCAATACTGGATCGCCATCTTAAGGGCCACCTCAACCGCGATGGAGCCAGAGTCGGCCAAGAAGACCTTTTGCAGCGGCTCCGGTGTCATGGCGACTAACAGCTTGCCCAACTCAATGGCCGGCTCGTGGGTGAGGCCGCCAAACATTACATGCGCCATTTTCCCGGTTTGGTTGATCAGCGCGTCATTGAGCTCCGGCACATTGTAACCGTGCACGGCCGACCACCAGGAGGCCATGGCGTCGATCACCGTGTCGCCATTTTCGAACTTCAGTCGCACGCCATGCGCCGACTCGACCGGATAGCACGGCAAAGGCGCGCTGGTGGAGGTATAGGGATGCCAGAGGTGATCTCTGTCAAAATCGAGGTCGATTGTCATGATGCCGCCTTGGTCTGGGGTGTGCGAGGCTGAGAGGAGGTGTTGCGTGCTAGAGTGGGCCCGACCCAGACTGAGTCCGGGTCGGGCCCATCAATAGACTAGGCTAGGGCCAGCAGTTGATCGGCCTGGCTTTGCAAATCATTGAGCTTGGTCTGCATTAGGTCGGCCTTGGCCTGCTCCTTGGCCACCACATCGTCCGGTGCCTTGCTGCGGAACTTCTCGTTGCCCAGCTTGGCCTCGATCCGGCTCAATTCCTTCTCTGTCTTATCGCGCTCCTTGGCGATGCGCGCTTGCTCGGCGGCCACATCGATCAGGCCCGCCATCGGCACCAATACCTTGAGTTGACCGACCATGGCGGTCGCACAAGGCGGCACCGCCTCGTCGGACTCGACCCAACGAATGTCCTCGAGCTTGGCCAGCTGCTTAAGAAAGGTTTCGTTGTCTTTAAAGCGACGCAGGTCTTGCGCAGCGCCATTCTGTAACAGTACCGGCAGCGCCTTACTCGGGGCGATATTCATTTCACCGCGGATATTACGGATGCCCATAATTACCTCCTTGACCCATTCCAGATCGGCTTCGGCCGCGGGGTCGACCTTATCAGCCTGTGCTTCGGGGAAGGGTGCGAGCATAATAGAATCGCCGCTGACGCCCGACACCGGCTTCAAGCTGAGCCAAATTTCTTCCGAAATAAAGGGCATGATCGGGTGAATCAGACGCAAAAGGGTTTCTAGGACACCGACCACCGTTTTGCGCGTGCCGCGCAATTGCGCCTCGGTACTGGCTTCGTTCCAGAATACCGGTTTGGACAGTTCCAGATACCAGCTGCAGTATTCATTCCAAATAAAGTCATAGAGGGCCTGACTCATCAGGTCGAAGCGGTACTGTTGGTAATATTTATGCACATCTATGGTGAGCTGCTGCACGCGTGACCGAATCCACCGATCGGCCAATGAGAGCTCAAGATCGCCGCCGTTTTGGCCGCAATCGAGTGGCGCGCCGAGCTCGTCGCTGTCCTCGATCTTGGCAAAGGTATTCATTTGCACTAGGCGGGCGGCATTCCACAGCTTGTTGCAAAAGTTGCGATAGCCTTCGAGCCGTTTGACATCGAAATTGATATCGCGCGATAAGGACGCCAGCGAGGTTAGGGTAAAACGCAAGGCGTCGGTGCCGGATTCGGTAAAGCCATCGGGGAAGGAGGTGCGAGTGTTCTTCTCGATCTGGGCCGCCAACTTGGGCTGCATCATGCCGCCGACGCGCTTGGTGACCAGCGTTTCCAAGTCGATGCCGTCGATCAGGTCGATTGGATCGAGCACATTGCCTTTAGATTTTGACATCTTAGCGCCGTGCTCATCCCGGATCAGGCCGGTCATATAAACCTTCTTAAACGGAATTTGTGGCGCACCCTGTTCATCCTTAAGGAAGTGGGTGGTCATCATAATCATCCGGGCAACCCAGAAAAAGATGATATCAAAACCGGTCACCAAGACATCGGTCGGGTGGTAGCGATTGACCATGGTCATATCACCGGGCCAGCCCAATGTGGAAAAGGTCCATAGGGCGGAACTGAACCAGGTGTCGAGCACATCTTCATCGCGGGTTAGGGTGACGCTGTCAGCCAGCTGGTGTTTGCTGCGCACCTCAGCCTCATCACGGCCAACATAGACCTTGCCGCTGGCGTCATACCAGGCCGGGATCTGATGGCCCCACCAGAGTTGCCGAGAAATACACCAGTCTTGCAGGTTATTCATCCACGACCAGTATTCATTTTCGAACATCTTCGGAACAAATTCGATCTGGCCGCTTTTCACCGCGTCGATGGCCGGTTGCGCCATCTTGGTGGCCGCAACGTACCATTGGTCGGTTAACCAGGGCTCAATGGCCGCGCCGGAACGATCGCCGCGCGGCACCATCAGGGTGTGGTCCTTAATGCCGTCGAGCAGACCCAGTTGGTCGAGATCGGCAACGATCTTGTTACGCGCCTCATAGCGATCCAGCCCAGCGAAACCGTCGGGTAACAGGCCATCGAAATCATCGAGCAGGTTACCGGCATAGTCGAAGGCTTGCGCCTGCGGCAGAATGGCAGCGCTCTTGTCGAACACATTGATCAATTGTGCCTGATGACGCTTGCCAATGGCATAGTCGTTAAAGTCGTGTGCCGGGGTGATTTTTACACAGCCGGTGCCGAAGGCAATGTCGACATAGTCGTCGGCAATAATGGGAATTCGGCGGCCAACCAATGGCAGCTCGATAAATTTACCCACTAGGGAACGATAGCGGTCGTCTTCTGGATGCACGGCCAGCGCCGAGTCGCCGAGCAATGTTTCCGGCCGAGTGGTCGCGATGACCAAGTAATTTTCCCCGGCATCGGTGGTGACGCCATCGGCGAGCGGGTAACGGAAATGCCAGAGATGACCCTGTTCTTCCTTGTTTTCAACCTCCAGATCGGAGATCGCGGTGTGGAAGGCTGGATCCCAATTGACCAGGCGTTTGCCGCGATAAAGCAAACCATCATCGTACAAGCGCACAAAGACTTCCCGGACCGACTCACTCAGACCCTCATCCATAGTGAAGCGTTCACGCGTCCAATCAACCGAATCGCCCAATCGGCGCATCTGCGAGGTAATGGTGCCACCGGACTGCTCTTTCCACTGCCAGACCCGATCGATAAACTTTTCTCGGCCCAGGTCGTGTCGCGTCTTACCTTCAGCGGCGAGCAAGCGCTCGACCACCATCTGGGTCGCGATGCCGGCGTGATCGGTACCGGTTTGCCACAGCGTGTCGCGGCCCATCATGCGATGGTAACGGGTCAGAGCATCCATAATGGTTTGCTGAAAGGCATGGCCCATATGCAAACTACCGGTCACGTTCGGCGGTGGAATCATAATGCTATAGGGCGTACCCGTGCCGCTGGGCTTAAAGTACTGCTGAGCTTCCCAGTGGTCGTAGTGTTTACGTTCTATTTGATTCGGCTGGTAGGTTTTATCCATGAGGGTCTATATCTCTTTACTGTTCGGTTGATCTACTGTGAGTGTTGGGCGACCATAAGGCTGGCGATTATACATGCTTATGGGCCATAGGTCAGGCTTGAGCCGAGTGTTGACTTGCCTCAGGGATAAAAAAAAGGGTGTCCAGACCCGTCCGTTCGAGCCGGTCAGGCTAGGGCACGAATCCCGCGTCATCGATGCTGGGTTTGCTGGCCGCCTCCGTGGGCTGTTCAAGGCTTAACCGGGTCCGGACATTAGCCGGTAATTCCAAACCCTGTTCCTGATACCAGTGGGTGATCAGCTGGTCGAAGTCCTGCTGCAGCCGAGAACGCAGTTCGCTTTCAAACCGGACCATATGCTCGGTGACTGAGTCTTCGATCCAGCTGGCAAGGAGTTGTTCCATCTGGCCGATAATTAGATTGGGATCGGGCATGACTTCCAATTCGAGTAACGGTTCCAGTTTTGGCTCTGATTCCAGTTCTAATCCTGCTTCGAGTTTCGATTCCGCTTCAAGTTCCAGCCCTGGCGCCGACGTGAGTTTCCAGTCCGCTAAGCTCTGTGAGTCGGTCATCTCGGCTCGAGCCCAAAGCGGCTTGAGCTCAGACAGTTCTTGTGCGGCAACGGACTCTGCGTCATTACGAATTCTCAACAGTTCGGACAGGGAATTACTGGACAGGAATGGATTTTTCAAATTGACCGACGTCGGAGCGCGTTGACCAACTATATCCTCGAGCGTTGGAATGATCGACTGCGCCTCTGGCCCCTTGTCGAGACTGTTACGAATGGCTTCCAAGTCTTCCAATAAGGTCTGTTGTGAGCGGTGATCGGCCATGGCTAGACCCGATCCCGTAAATCGTGGCGGGTCAGGGCATAGCCGCGGTCGCTGTAAAACCGATAGCGCTGTCGGCTGGCCGTCAATAGGGTGGGTTGTTGGCTGACCACCTCAAACACGCGCTCGAAGCGGGAAAAAAAATCGGGTATGGCTTGGCGAAGGTTGATGAGGACATCATGGTGAGTGCCGCATTGTTCGCTGTCGCTGATCTGGATGGCATCGTGCGCCTCGTCAACCGAACTGTGAGCGATGAAGGCATCGGGCTGTATGCCCCAGAGGGCTGTGCTTAAAGCCAGACTCTGTTCGGCATGATCGGTTGCAATCAGTACCTGATGGCCACGGCTGTGCGCTTTTTGCGTTAGGCGCACCACGTAGGTCAGGAAATCATTTTCCTGTGTGGTCGCCAAGATATGGAAATCAACCTTGGTCATAGGAGTCGCCGTTATGTCTGTCGTGAGAAACCTAATCTTACCAAATCTCCCCTCGAAAGGGGGATCATTAGGGTGTCTTTTTGCTACTCAGGGCTCGATTGCCCGTCAGGTCGACCAAGGCGCTCCAGGCTATTGCACTCGATCGAGCAGATACTGGGTGAGCATAGCGACGGGTCGACCGGAGGCGCCCTCTTTCGCGCTATTCCAACCGGTGCCGGCTATATCTAAATGCGCCCAACTGTAGTTTTTGGTGAACTCGGCCAAGTAGATTGCAGCGGTAATGGAACCGCCGGCGCGCGAACCAACATTGCGGAAATCAGCATAGGGTGACTCCAGATCGACCTTATAGTCATCCCACAAAGGCATCGGCCAACCGCGATCCCAGCTGCTTAAGCCGGCACTGATCAGCTTATGCTGCAGTTGCTCATCATTGGCATAAACGCCGGTAGCGTGGTGGCCAAGACCGACTACGATTGCACCGGTCAAGGTGGCAATGTCGACCACGCTGGCCGGCTCAAAGCGTTCAACATAGGTCAAGGTATCGCATAGCACCAGGCGACCTTCGGCATCGGTATTGATGATTTCCACGGTCTTGCCATTCATGCAGGTCACTACATCACCGGGTCGTGTGGCGCCGCCGCTGACCATATTTTCCGCCGTGGCGATCACGCCGATAACATTGATGGCTGGCTTCAGTTCCGCTATGGCACTCAGGGTGCCAAGGACCGATGCGGCCCCGAGCATATCCCATTTCATTTCTTCCATGCCGGCTGCGGCCTTGATGCTGATGCCGCCGGAATCGAATGTCAGGCCCTTGCCAACCAGGACATGGGGCTTTTCTCCGACGGCGCCGCCATTGTACTTGATGACAATGATCTTGCCGGCCTTGTCGCTGCCCTGAGAGACGGCCAAAAACGCGCCCATACCCATCTCGGTCATCTGGTGCTCTTCGATGACTTCAACGTCAATTTCGTCATAGGCATCGGCCAGATTGATCGACTGTTCGGCCAAGAAGGCCGGATCACAGATGTTGGCCGGTAGATTACCCAGTTCACGCGCTAGATTGATGCCATGTGCCATGGACTTGCCGGTTTTCATAGCCAGTTCGAGGTTTTCCTCGCTGGCGATATAAGCAATATGGGTGAGTGCTGATGGCTCGGCCTTCTGGCTTTTGGTCGCGTCGTACTGATAGAGGCTAGTCAAAAGGGTCTCAGTTGCTTTCTCGACCGACCACTGTACTGAGCGATGGGCGGGCTTAATTTCATCAATGGCAACGGCCACGGAGGTTGAGACCGCTTTTTTCGCTTCGGCGGCCAAGGTCTTAAGCGTTTTAATAAAGCTACTTTCGTTGAAATCAGCGCTCTTGCCGCAGCCGATGACCAAGACATGACTGCAGGGCAGGTTGGCATGACCAATCAGAGGTGTCACCGAGCCGAGTTTGGCGGTGAGTACTTTTTTATTCACCAGATCGTCGATCAACACGGGGGATTGCTGCTTCAGTGCGGTAAAGCTGGCGGTGTCCTGATCTTCAAAATAGAACGCTGTTAACAGGTCTTGTTTAATCAAGTTAAAGTCGGGACGGAAAGACGTTATTTTCATAGGGATAGGTCCATTTTAATTAGAAACTCAGGCCTTGGCCTGGTCGGATGCAGCGCCACCCTAAGGCAACCACTGTGTTCGATTGGGCGGAGCGCGCTCCAAAGGGTACTCAAGACTCTGTCACAGAGACGGTTTGGGCCGATAAGTCAGCTTAGTCTGACTGATGTGATCGTGCCAATTGAGGCCCGATTTGTCCCAGTAGTGCCAGACGATGCCCAGCAAGCACACCCCGAAGGCAGGTATCGCACCGAGCATGCGCAGGCTCATATGACGCAGGGTCAAGGGCTCTCCGTCGAGCGTCACCAGTCTAATTCGCCAGGCTTTCATCCCGACCGTTTGGCCAGAGCGGCGCCAAAAATAGAAATAGTAACCAATAATGATGGCCACTAAATAGATCTGAAAGAACCGATTGTGAGGGGCGATGGCCTCGGCGCCGGTGATCAGTAAGTTTAATTGCACCGCCAGAAAGCCCGCTATCATAAGCAGGCCTAAGATGACGAGCCAATCGTAAATGGCACTGCCGAGGATACGATAAGTGGGTGTTTTTGGATCGACGGGCACAAAAAGTCCTTGTTGGGCGAATTATCGCAACAGAATAGGGGATTGTCTGAGCTTAGCCAAGCGTTGCCAATAGAGCTCTGAGTAAATTTGCATTAGACTGTAGGCTCTTAACCTTGGTCAGCCTTATGAAGAGCCACAACCTACCCATGGAACAGTTGGAAAGCAAGGCAGGTGATGCCTCTTCCCTATTAAAAGCCCTCAGCAATAAAAGCCGATTATTGATTCTATGTAATCTGGTCTCGGGTGAAAAAAATGTTGGTGAACTCAATGAGCGTATACCCTTGAGTCAATCCGCCCTGTCCCAGCATCTGGCCCGTTTGCGTCGAGATAGGTTGGTTAGTGTGCGCAAAGAAGCGCAAACCGTCTACTATCGGATTTCCAGCCCCGAAGCTGAGCAGGTCATCGAAGTGCTCTATAATGTCTATTGTCGGGTCGACGATTGACGCCTCAAGGCATCCTTACCAAGACCGAACGAGGCTTGTGGGAGTTGCGCTGACGCTTGACGAGCGTAATCCGTCAACTGGCCGTCAATAACGGCAAGATTGTTCAATTTCATGATGAATTTCACGTTTTTACCTAAAAATGGACCCAAAACCGGTTCAAAATTTGACAAATCGTCTGATAATCTATACTTCTAGTGTGCTCCCTGAGGTTGAGGAGCTGTCCTGCGCAATACGTTTTGAGGCACAGAACCTATGACAGAAGCGAAAATCCGTCGAATGCACAAGCCCGTATATGACGATGCCATGCACCCCCCGTTACCGGCCCGTGTTCGTTTGGCGGCCAATGCATGGGAACGAGTGTGGCGTGTTGCCTTGATTGATCCGGTCAATTCTTCAGATAAACTACCGTCCTTGGTAGATCGTTTTTCCTCCGAAATTGTCACCATTCGTACCCAAATGCGAACACACCGCTTGCTCTATTTCGCAGTCATTACCCAAGATCTGGACGAACAGAACGATTTCGAACTTGCTATGCTGTTGATGGCCTATATAGAAAAAGAAATTGGCACCATAGAGCGAATCGAAGATCGTCCGGCACACCGATGGCCCGTCAAAGACTTCTAACGACCCGTTACAACAATCTTTGGGTTAGGGACACCAACCAGACCATGCCGGCTAGGCTGATACTTAAGAATACCGCGGCCGAACCCATGTCCTTCGCCCGCCCAGATAATTCGTTAAATTCCAGACCGACCCGGTCGACCAAGGCCTCGATAGCGCTGTTCAGCATTTCGACGATCAAAATAAGAATCACCGAACCGACTAACGCAATGGCGTGGAACCAACTTTGTGCCAGCCAAGGCGTTGCCACTAGGGCCGCCGTTAAAAGTAAGAGCTCTTGCCGAAAGGCTTCCTCATGCTTAACCGTCGCCAGTAAGCCTTGCCAACTGTAACGGGTTGCGTTGATCAGGCGTTTTACGCCGTTGACGCGCTCAGGTGTGGGTATTTCGCTTGTCATCATCAATCGATACTTACTAAAAAAGCCATCTTAAAACGATTTAGCTCGGGTTGCGAATTTGTCGAGCGGTTTTTGCCGTAGCTTTAAAGGTCAGGGGGTCATCTGGCCACGGGTGTTTGGCATAGCGACCGCGTAATTCCTTGCGTATCTGCGGGTAAATGTTGAGCCAAAAGTGTGACCAATCGGTGACCACGGCGACCGGTCGGCCATTGGGCGCCGTGAGCGCTAGGCGAATGGGGACCCCGGCCGGGATCGTGGGCGCTGTGGCAAGGCCAAAGGCTTCCTGTAATTTAAGCTGGGCCTGGATCTGACCGTGTACCGGGTCATAGGTCAGCGGCACACTGCGGCCACTGGGGGCGCACCAATGGTCTGGGCATAAACGATTTAATGTCTGTTGATTGGCATAGCCCATATATTGATTGAGCACGGCCACCATAGAGAGCTCGTGTAACTGCCCCAGTCCGTTCAGAAAGGGCAGGCTGAGGTCAAGCCATTGATCTTGCTTTGGCCAGCTCAACCAACTGGCTTGGTTTCCGGACAGCAGTAACCAGCGTTGCCGCAGCAGGGCCGAGGCCTTCGACCAAGTAAAGGCCTGCTCACCGTGGGTTTCGATATAGGCCACCCAAGCACTGATTTTCTCTTCACGACTGGGGGTGCATGGCTGGCTCGATAGGCGTATCTGGCCGACGGCACGGATTTTTCGAAAGGGTTTGGGCGCCAAGCTTGGGTCGAATTCGGTGCGTTCTTTAATGGGTCGCTGGGCTAATGCAGCCTCGGTCGACACGGCCAACCAGGCGCTGGCTAGAATTTGCCGCCCGGAGCGGATGCCGTCCAACAGCAACCACCATTGGCCGACCTTAAAGTGTGCCTTGCTGCGCACTTCGGTGCCGCTAATCAGGATTGCGCGCTCGCTTTGGAGTTGATAGACCAGGCGGTCGGCCAGGGCCTGAATCAGGGCCGGTTCGGTGATCGGCTCGAACTGCAGTACATGGGGTTGATTAAAGCGTTGCGCCAGTTTTTGGGCTTCTGCGATCACCGCTGGCTTAAAACTTCGCGCCGAACGCTGGGAAAAGGGGTCGTACTGCAGCGCTTCCTGGCTCGACAGATGAGCGGCCAGATAGATCGCTGCGCTCAGGCAGTCGAAGCTTTGGGCGGTAATTAAGAAATGGCCTAGCCAGGGCTCCAGGCCCACGTTGACCATCAGCTTGCCATGGGCGCGAATCTGACCATTGGGGTCGATCGCGCCCCACGCCACTAATCTGTTATGGGCCGCTCGCCAGCGACCGGTTGGCGGCTGTTCCAACCAGTCCAAGTCGGCCCGGTCGGCACCCCAGAATGCACATTGCAGATAGGTTTCGGTTAGGTCGGCGTAGCTTAGCTCGGCCGGTTGGTGCGCAATCAGTTCGGCCTGCTGATCTCGACTCCAGAGCCGCAGGCTGTGACCCGGCCCAAGCCGGCCGGCCCGCCCAGTGCGTTGTTTGGCGCTGGCTTGGCTGATGCGCCGCGTTTTCAACTCGGCCAAACCGGTCACCGGGTGCAGGCTCACGTAACGTTCTTGCCCTAGGTCGATGACCGAGTGGACCCGGGCCAAGGTAATGCTACTTTCGGCAATGTTGGTGGCCAGAATTATGCTCGGCGGCGCGTCGTTCAGCGCCGCGAGGTCGGGAGCCTGGGACAGCTTGCCGTGCAAAATCACAATCGGACAACTGGCCGGTAGGTTGCGTTCAATAGCGCGAATTTCGCCCATACCCGGACAAAACACTAGCACGTGATCGGCGTTAGCCAACCAGTTGCGGTGGATCAGTTGGGCGACCTGATCGCTACGCTTAACATCGGTTTTTTGGTAGTCGACCTGCACCGGGTGGCTGAAGCCCTGCGATTCGATGACCGGCAGACTGAGTTGCTCGGCTACCCTTGCTATATCTAAGGTCGCCGACATGATCACTCTGCGGACTGAGTCGTCTAGGCCATCGTGGTATTGATTGACCAGTGCATAGACCAAATCTTGGTCCACCGAGCGCTCATGAAATTCATCGAGAATAATGGTCGACTGTGCCATTTGGTCGGGTTCATTGAGCAACAGCCGCAGAAAGCTGCCATAGGTGGTAACGATGATTCGGGTAGCGGCACCGGTCTTGCTATCATTACGCAGGCGATACCCGACGCGTTGGCCGACCGTCTCACCGAGGTTGCGGGCCAGCTGTTCAGCCGCCAGTTTGACGGCGATGCGCTTTGGGATTAGCAAATAGATGGGCCGCTCGGATTGCTCGAGCAACCAGAGGGGAATTCGGGTGGTCTTGCCGCTGCCCGGTGGCGCGCTGACAATGCAACCGCCCTGATGCCAGGCCTGGATTACCTTCTGTCGAATGGCCTCGACCGGTAAAACATCATTCATCCAAGCAGGTTGCCATGGGGCAGGAAGCGATTTTCGCTATGGGCCTTGATCCACAACGCCAATGCCTTATCGGGCATGTCGCCGCGGGCCTTTAAATCCTTATAGATCCAGATAACGGGATTTTTGTCACCGCCAAACCAGTCGGCCCAACGCGCTTCGGCCAGCGTAAAGAAGCGACACAGCTCGCCCAAGTCGGAGCTCGACAGCGCTGCCAGCAAGGGTTGCCATACGCTGCGTGGGCTTTTCATTAGGGCCTGAATCGGCATCAGTTCGGCAGGCGCCTGTGCTGGGAAGGTCTCTGGATCTGTGTAAGCCAGTGCGGCTTTCAGTTGCTCGGGACTGATATGCGCTTGGTCTGCGTCGGGGTCCCAGGTGCCAATGGTCATAGTGTGCTCTCGATGATGTGATGTGCGCGGCCGGTTGCGTGTTTTGCCGGTTGTAGGTTAAGTCGTTAGTATGGTGAAATTGCGCTTTCAAGTCTAACCCATGGGAAATAAAAGCATGTTGTTTCGGATTCTGCAGTGGGCCTTCCATCAGCGCTGGCTAACCTGGTCGAAAAAACTTCACGGCTATCTAATGAAAGGTTTTGCCCGCTTGGCGGATCGAGGCGATGGCGATGCCCAGGAGCTGTATGGCTTTCTGTTGTTGTTCAAGGGTGCCGATCAGCCCAGCCGCAGTGCCGGGGCCCAGTACCTGCTGCGCTGTGTATCGGTTGAGCGTCCGAAAGTGTGCTGGCAACTGCATCGGCTCTACCAGGAGGGCAAGCTCGTGGGCTTCAGTCAAGACAGTCAGCGCGCTCAGACCTACCTTGACCTAGCCAAGCAGGCCGGGCATCCGTTGGCATTAGACCTGCCGCTCACCGAGGTCTAGCGGGCGGCGGCTATTGCCATTCGCGCGCGAACTGTTGGTTAAAACCCGCGATGACTTGCTCGCTGCGATCAAATTCGGAGCAGAGGATCTGTAATTTGGTGATCACCGCCTCAAACGGCATGGCACCGCAGGCCACGGCACCGTTTTCATCAAAAACGGCGCCGGCGGCGTAAAGCCGGAAGTCGACGGCACCGTTCAGGCATTGGCTGCGCACAAAGACCGGAATGCCTTTTTCCAGCGCCTTACTCAAAATGCGTTGCAGGGCCCGATCTTTGGCGGCGTTGCCATTACCGAAGGCGTTAATCACAATCGCTCGATAGAAACGGTCGACCATGCTCATTAGACCGTCCATGGGAATGCCAGGGTACAGGGTTAGCACGCCAATTGCGGCTGGGCGCCAGTTTTTTTGGATCCGCATGGGCTGAGAGTTGGCGGGCAGGGCCCAACGTTGTTCGTGCCAACCGGGTGCCGCAAAGCTGTTGTCAAGTTCGGTACTGATTTTGGTAACGCGTGAGCCGGGCAGCAGCTGTCCGGCTAGAGCCACGACAACCTCAGGTTTAGCAGCCAGCAGTGCCGACAGCGACAATTGTAGGTTGGCGATGGCATCGGTATCGGGCGCCGATATCGGCAACATTGAGCCGGTGATCACCACGGGTAAGCTCAGATCGGTGAGTAGATAGCTCAGGGCAGAGGCGGTATAGGCCAGGGTGTCGGTGCCGTGCACAATTAATACGCCCGCTAGATGAGCATGGGCACGGATGGTGGCCGCCAGGTCATACCAGTGAGTCGGTTGCAGATCAGAGGAATCGAGCAAGGGGTCCCAATGGTGCCAAGAGAGCTGATGCTGTTGCCAATCGCGCAAGGCCGGCTGGCCGGACAAAGCCGCCTCAATTTCACCGGCTCGGGGTTCCAGGCCACGGTCACCGTGCACCATACCGATGGTGCCACCGGTATTAATGATTAAAAAATGCGCCATCTGTGTTACTGCCTTGCCGTGTCGAAAGGGCGATAGTAAGGGCTTACCCAAGGCCTATACAAGTGATTCAGACCAATGGCTAGTTCAAAACCTCGGTAGCCGAAATGAAATCTGGGTACCGCTCGAGCAGCGCTCGGGCACTGACTTCGGCCTCGGCCCGACGGTCGAGCGCCATTAACGCCTTGATTTGCCATAGCCAAGCGTCCTCTAAACCCCAAGCTTCATTGCCATCATAGAGTGCTAGGGCCCGGTTGAAATGGCCCAAGGCCGCCTCCTTATCTCCGCCCATCAACGCGGGCGTGTTGAACAGACCGATGCCACGCACCATGGCCGTGGGCGCATGATCTGTGTCCATGGCTTCACTAGCAGTCATAGCATCCTCGGCCCGACCCGCGATAAACACCGCTTGCCAGGGCTTTAGACCGATCGACAAGCCTAAGCTCGCGGCGTACAAGGCGGCCTGATCATTATCCTGATAGTTGTCTTTGAGCTCATCTAAAACCAGATAGAGCGAGGCCTTGGCGGCCTTCTTATCCCCTCGTTCCAGTGCCAGTTGTCCCAGTCGATAGTGCGCGTATAGGCGACCGAAGCCATCCGTGTCGAGTGTTTGACCCAACTCGGCCGGGGCATTGGTACGCCATAGGGTATCGATCCGGTTATCATCCCAGGCCAGCACATGGGTGCTGACTAGGAGGGCAGTAACGAGCAGGTACAGGGATTGGCGCACAGGCTAAATTCTCATAGAGGTTGCTAGGGCTTTACGTACGCCAGCGCGACTTGGATTGCTGCCAGGCCCCACCGTTAGAGGGCGTCGAGCACGGCCAACACATCGTCATGGTGGCTCTTGGTCTGAACCTTGGCCATGGTGTGTACCAGCGTGCCTGTCTCATCGATGATAAAGGTCAGTCGGTGGATGCCAACATATTCCTTGCCCATAAATTTTTTCAGCGCCCAAACGCCGTATTGTTCGGCGATTTGATGATCCTCATCGCTGAGCAGATCAAAATTAAGCGACTGATTGGCGATAAACTTTACCAGGCGAGCCGGGGCATCCGGGCTGATGCCGAACACCACGGTATTGCGCTGCGCGAACTCGGCCTGGGCGTCACGAATGCCGCAGGCTTGGGTCGTACAGCCGGGCGTCATGGCCTTGGGATAAAAATACAGCACCACCCGTTTGCCAAGAAGATCTTGTAGTGCGACGGATTCGCCGTGCTGGTTTAGGGCGCTAAAGGTTGGCGCAGGGCTGCCAGTCGGGGGTAGGGTCAGGGCGTTCATGGGATGTTTCTCCGCTGTTGGCCTGGGAATAGGACTTATTCAAGGCAATTTTCTAGCCTACCCGGCTCGGTGGGCGCGTTCAACTATTGTTTTGCCCGCTGTGCAGCGCCCATGGCTGTGCAGCGGATGAATTTCCGGTATGCTAGAGCGCTTATTTTTGGCGCGCCAACCGGCTGATTTTCTTATGTTTTTTGACCAATACCGAGCCCAGTTCTTCCGGCCACTGACGAGTAAGTATCGTGAGCAGGTAATCGAGTGTTTGCGAGAACTCTATCGTCGTCTCTATACCAGTTCCAGTGCCGATTATGGCCATGCTTTGTCACGCGAGGATGTTATCGACACCTTCAGCGCGGCCCTGGTGCGCGCGCCGATACTGGCGGCCGACGATGATGAGCCTGATACCCGCTTTCGAACCAATAGGGAGCAGGCCAATTGGGTCCTGAACCAGCTCATTGACTACGGTTGGATCGAGAAGCAGGTCGACGAAGCGTCGTTGCAGAGCAGCTTTAACTTCAGCCGCTACGGTCGAACCTTTACCGAGCCTTTTGTCGCCAGCGGTAGCGCCAGTATCCGCACCCGACATCGCAATACCCGCAACGTGCGCAATGCCATAAATTCTTTTATGGAAACCGGCGAAGCCTACGATCTGCTCGATGCGTGGGAATATTCCGAGCGGATTATCAGCGATTTCACCGATGTAATTGCCGAGCTCGACGAGCGCAAGCGCTCCTTGGTGCAACAGATGGAAAGTCAGGTCATGGTGCACCAGGCAACCATCGACTTTTTTGAC
The DNA here is from genome assembly GCF_982785585.1 of Reinekea sp. Classification (NCBI taxonomy): domain Bacteria; kingdom Pseudomonadati; phylum Pseudomonadota; class Gammaproteobacteria; order Oceanospirillales; family Saccharospirillaceae; genus Reinekea; species Reinekea sp. The sequence goes on from NZ_CEYAVF010000024.1 coordinate 30,286, forward strand.
TTTATGGAAAAACGCTTTCAGCCCGATTTGGCGATTCGCCTCTCGGCCGACAATGTCGAAAAATACCGTGATGAAATCTCCCAGAAAATTGTTCAAATCCGCCATCAGGATCGCAACTTTAAACAACAGGTGGAGCGCCGCCTGCGCGAGCTGTTGCCGGAAATGGTGCACGAGGGACAGAGTGTCTTATGGACCCTGCTCGACAGTATCGAGTCACGTTTGCAGGCCGCCAGCGACATTATGCTGCCAGCTTTGCGCAAGGCTTTGCAGGGCTTTACCAAGCGGGCCGACATCATTATCCGACAGATGAGCTATCTGGCCAGTTCGTCACACAACGATATGGCCAAGGTGTGTCAGCAACTGGTCGCGCAGCCGCGCGCAGAACAGGATCGCTTGCTGGTCCTAGCGGGTGACCTGATGGCGGTGCCGCGGGTTGGCCTGGTCGACCCCGTGCATCTGTATTTGCACAGTCGCCGCAGCAAACGGACCTTCCAGCTCGATGTCGCCGAAGATCGCGATGAAGAGTTTGACCGCGACGCACATCGTGAGCTGGTAGTGCAGCAATGGCTCGATCAGGCCTTCTTAATTAACGATACTCAGGTGAGACGCTTTTTGGCGCGACACCTATTGGCGGGTGAGGCCGTTAAGACCAGCGATTTGCCGGTGGACAGTGCCGGGGAATTGCTCTCATTGGCACACGCCATCGAAGTCGGCAGCGCCAATTCGCTGACTGACGAACTGCAGTTTAGCGTTGAGTATAGCGGCAGCGAACCGGTTGCGAGCGCTTACTTTCACCAACAGGATCAGTTTGAAATCCGCATACGTGAGACGCTCACGGCGCCGGAACAGGGTAAAAACCATGCATCATGAATTAGACCGACACCTCGACCAGGCGGGCATCACGCGTAACGAATACAGCGAGTTGTTAATTCGCTTGCTCGATTACGGCGTGCTATGTCGCGACGAGAGCCAAACCGAGCAGCTGCTGTACGACCGATTTGTGCGCATCGCCGAACCGGTGGAAGAATATCTGGCGCTTATCGGGGTCCGTGTCCAGCACGATAGCCGCTTTAATTTTGTTCGTCTGTTTCCACCAGGAGCGGAAGTTCCCGGTCTCGCCGACGAGGAGCGGCCGTTTAACAATGGCATGCGGGTTAAGTTGTCACAGGCCGAAGTCGCCACCGTGCTGATTTTGCGCAGCCTTTATGACCGTGCCTTACGCGAAGGCCAGTTGGACGAGCAGGGCTGTGTTTTTGTCTCGATCGAAAATATCGTGATCGCGCTGCGCAATTTGTTAAAGCGCACCTTGCCGGAAAAACTAACTGAACGGCGCCATCTGTTTGGCCGCCTGAAACAGTTGCGACTGATCCAGCTGAATCAGGAATTGACCGAAGAATCCGGCGACCTGTGGATCCGGATTCGGCCGATGATTATCAGCTATGTCTCCGATGAGGTCTTATCGGCGATCCTCAGCGGTAGCGAGCTATTGCCCGATGAGATCGACGATGAGGCCGGTTCAGACTCTGAACGGACGGATACCCACCCAAACTCAGCGGCCGATGGCCCCGGCGTTCTCGAGCAGGAATAAGCCAGCATGCATTTAAAGAATTTCGTCTTTGTAAATTGGGGCAATATACCAGCCCTGGACTTCAACTTCGGGCCGGTCAACCTATTCTCCGGTGGCAATGGCTCCGGTAAAACGACGGCCGCCGACGCCCTGCAAACCATTATGACCGCGGCCCACGATACCCTGTTTCATTACAACCCGGGTCAGGATGAGGCCAGTCAACGCGGCCGGGGCAAGCAGGTGCGCACCTTGGCTTCCTATGTATTGGGTTGCGACGATGGCGCCTTCGCGCGTACTGAAGCCACGGTTGGCTATCTGGCGGCGGTGTTTCACCCGACCCAGGGCGAAACCGCCGAGCCCTTTACCGCGATCATCGGCGTCACCGCCTATATCGACCGAACCGGCGCTACGGCCATCGCGCGTCAGTCCGATATGATCTATATGATTATTCAGGACGCCGAGTTGACCAAGGCCGATTTTATGCAGGAGCAGGACGGTCGCCAACAGGTGATACCGTTGGAGCGCCTGGTCGCCCATCTGAACGGTCGTGGCATCGACCCAGTGGAAAAATACGACACCAAAAAACAGTATCTGCGTCGGCTCTATGCCGCTTTGCGCGGCCGTAAAGATGCTATCAGTGAACGCGAAGCGATGAACGCGGCCCGTGCCTTCTCGCGGTTTATGGCCTATAAGCCGGTGAAGAGTATCGACGGTTTTGTGGCCCAAGAAATTCTTGAAAAACGCGATTTAGGCGAAGCCATTCGCACCGTCTCCGACCTGATGAAAACCATCAATGGTATGGAGACGGAAGCCAATCGGCTGAAAAATATGATCGATCGCTTGCAGGAATCACGACTGCAATCGGATGCCTATATCACGCACTGGATCGACTACAACGTAACCGACTATGTCGCGGCCAAGGCGCGCTTCCTCGTTGATCAAAAACGCTACCTAAGCACCAAGGCCGATCAACAGCGGATCCGTAATGAACTCGATCAACTCGATACCGATCTGGACATCACCAGCGAACGCCGCTCCCAGACCCATGAGCAGCTGGTGTCGTTGGAAGCTCAACGGCGCGGCATCGACGCGCTGCAGGATAAGGATCGCTTCGATCGGCGCATCGAACAGAGTACCGCGCAACTGCAAAAACAAGCTGAGCCCCTACTGGTGCAAAATGATAGTTTGGAGCAGAGTCTGGCGGCCAGTTTTGAAATTCATAAGAGCCTATTGAGCCGTGCGCTGGCGCTGGATATTCCGGCCTTAGGCGATAAACGTCTCGCGGCCAAGGCTAAGGCGGTGGTCGGGCAGAAGTCGCTCGGTGTCGATTTCCGCAGTCTGCTCAATCAGGACTGGATCGATATTAGTCCGTTGGAACAACATCTTGACCAGGCCCTAGTGCAGCAGGCCGAATTGAACGAATGGCGCCAACTCTGGTTTGATGAAAGTGCTCAGGTCGACCGCATCTCCTTGCGCGATCAGTTGCAGCGCTTGGTCGACCGGCGCGAACAGAAACTGCTTCAGGTGCGTCAGAACCTCAGTCGCAAACAACAGGATATCGACAGCCTGGCGAGCGCTCAGGTCAATTATCCGGCCCAGGTCCGTAATGCACTCGAGGCCATCCGACGAGAGTGTCCCGAAGCCGACCCACGCGTGCTCTGTGACCATGTCGAGGTGCTCGATGAGCAGTGGCAGTCGTCCCTCGAAGGCTATTTGGGCGGAGCTCGTTTCGCCATTTTGGTGGCACCGGAATACGAAGCCGAGGCGATTGGTATCGTGCGAGGACTGGCACGCGACAGTCGTGCCCGGGTTATCCAGGGCAGCAAGGCCCGCGAAGATGCGGCCCGTGTCAAGGCGCCGGCCAATTCGGTGATCCACCTAATGCACTTCGATCATGCCATTGCCCAGGCCTATATCACCGCCAGCTATGCCATGGTCGAGCAGTGCGCCGATGCCGAGCAGCTGCGCCGCACCCGCCGTGGTGTCACCGCCAATGGCCTGGGCAGTGGTGCCTACGCCATGTATCGGTGCGATATGGCCGAGGGCGATCTAGTATTCGGTCAAGGTGCCCGTGAAAAGGCATCGGCGGCGAAGAAACGCGAGTTAAATGACTTGGCCAAACAGGCCAATGACTTGCAGGCGCTGGTGCTCGAAGCTAAAAATCTCTATGGCTGGGTCAATCAGTTACGCCATTTGCAGCATGGCCAGTTGATGCGTGACATGTTGGCAACCCAGCGCGAACTGCGCAGCGCCGAACAGGCGTTGGCTGCGCTCGACTTGCGCGACGTACAGGGCATCGAAACGGAATACCGCAGCGTCGCCGAACAGCTCAGCGAACTGGAGGCACGGGTGCGTCGTGGCGCCGAAGAAAAGGGCCAATTGCAGGAGCGCATTCTGGCGCTCACCAAGCATTGCGAACTGCTCAGCAATCAGCAAGAAAAGACTCAGGTTCGGGCAGAAGAAAAAGAGCAGTATTTGCGCGACATAGTCGATGTCTGGCCCGCCTTTGCGGTCGACACCCGCTTGCAGGAGGCCGATCTTGCCGCACAGGATGCTGACGCCGAACGTGAAGAAAATAACCGCATGGCACTGGAAAGTGCCTTAAATGCAAAGGCTCACGAGTTTGAATTGCTTCTTAAAGAGCACAATCAGGACTGTCAGCCGCAAGATGCCATTGTCGTTAACCTCAACTACAGTATTCTGCATAACGTCGAATTCTTTCGCGGCATGGTGCAGTTGCAGCGCGATGCGGATCTGGTGCACAACCGAGTCAAAAACAATGTTCTGGTCGAGAAGGTTGATCAACTGGCGTTGCTGCGGGAAAGTTTTAACAGCGCCTTCGTCACCAATCTATGTCATTCGATCTATCAGGCGATCAATGAGGGCAAAAAAGTCCTCACTGACCTGAACAAAGAGCTCGAGCATCATCGCTTCGGCGCTGATCGAGAAAAATATTGGTTCGGTTATGAGTGGGTTGCCGAGTTTCGGGAGTATTGGCACTTCTTTGACGAGGTCTATAAGAGCCCGTCCTTGGGCGAAGGTAAGACCCTGTTTGATACCCAGCTCAGCGAACGGTCGCTCAAGATCCGCGACCAACTGATGAGCATGTTGCTCGACAACGACGAGCATCGGGCCCTGCGAGAGCTGGAACGGATCTCCGACTATCGCAACTATCGTAGCTATGAAATCTACAAGCAACCCGAAGGCAAACAGCCGATCGCCCTGAGCCAATATGGCACCGGATCGGGCGGCCAATTGGAGACCCCGGCCTATATTATTCGCTCAGCGGCGATCACCTCGGCCTTCCGTTTTAATGAAGGCGACAGCCATTTGCGCATGGTTTTGGTCGATGAGGCCTTCTCTAAGATGGACGAGGCACGGTCCAAAGAAGTGATCCGTTACTTAACCGAGAGCCTGGGTTTGCAGCTATTATTTATTATGCCGACTAGTAAGTCTGGTCCCTTTATGGACATGATTTCGAACCAATTTGTGTTTTCAAAGGTACCGTTATTAAATGGGCAGATGCGGGGTGAATTGCAGACCAAGGTATTGGTCGACCGCCAGCATTGTAATCAAGAAAAAATTCAAGAGCTGTGGGCCAATCATCGTAAAGTGATTCGCAAACAGGCCGAACTCGATTTTTTGGAGGGACTATAGATGGCCATTATTGAGATTAAACATCCGCTGCTAGCGCACAAGGTGGGCATTCTGCGCGAGCAAGGGATTTCTACTAAGCAGTTTCGCGAATTGGCCTCTGAAGTCGGCAATTTATTGACCTATGAAGCCACTCGAACCTTATCCACCGATCAGGTTGAGATAACCGCATGGGACGGCAGCACGCTAAGCGTCGAACGCATAGCCGGGAAGAAAATTACCGTGGTGCCGATCCTGCGCGCCGGTTTGGGCATGATGGATGGGGTGCTGCAATTAATCCCGTCGGCCCGGGTCAGTGTGGTCGGGTTGTATCGTGATGAAACCAGCCTACAACCGGTTTATTACTTCGACAAGGTCGTCGAGGATATCGCCGAACGCACGGCCCTGATCGTTGATCCCATGTTGGCGACTGGCGGCTCATTTATTGCCACCATCGATTTGTTAAAGCAAAAGGGCTGCAAAAAAATCATGGGCCTATGCTTAATTGGCGCCCCTGAAGGCGCCAATGCGATCCAAGCCGCGCATCCGGATGTCGATATATATATTGCCGCAATGGACAGTCATCTCAACGAACTGGGCTACATAGTTCCGGGGCTTGGCGATGCGGGCGACAAGCTGTTCGGAACCCGTTAAGCGCAAATTTTGTCATTTTAACCAAAGCGAGTCCTTTCTGCGCCCAGTGCCGACAAATTGTTGGCGCGGAGCAGGGCTATCAGACTTGATCCGCGCCGTTACTCACAATTATTAACATCTGTTCACATAAATCTCGCATTCTGCACAAAAACGTCTAAGTTAATAGAGTTGGGCTCGCTGTTGCTTGGGTCCAGCCGAGCTAATCGTTAGTCATTGAGCTTAAGGCAGGTTTCTCAGGTGGGATACAGAGTAGACGCAAGCAAGAAAAAACGCATCCTAATCGTAGATGATGACATGGACTACGCCCGTCGCTTGCGCGATTATTTAAACAGCAATGAGCTGGAGGTCGAATTGGAAACCGATTCCGCCTCCGCGATCAGCCGGATTCGCGATGAAAAACCGGACCTCGTGCTTATCGAAGTCGACCTGCGGGGTGAGTCAGGTTTAACGATCTGCAAGCTCAGCCGAAAAGACTACACCGGCGCAATCATATTGCTCAGTCATCGCACCGACGAACTCGACCAGGTGTTGGGCTTGGATATGGGCGCTGACGATTACATAGCGCGCACAACCGCCCATCGACTTATCCTCGCCCGTTGTCAGGCCATTATGCGCCGCAGTGATTATGTCCGCCCCATCATGGCCAATCAGGATAGTGAACGCTTGGAGTTCGGCAATCTGGTCATCGATAATGGCATGCGCGAAGCTTGGCTTGATCGCCAGCCGATTGAACTAACCAGTGCCGAATTTGATCTGCTTTGGTTATTGGCCAGCCATGCTGGTGAGGTGTTAACCCGTGAAGCCATCTTCAATAAGCTACGCGGCATCGAGTACGACGGTCAAGACCGGTCGGTTGATGTGCGCGTATCCCGAATCCGGCCGAAAGTAGGGGATGACCCAATCCGGCCCCGGCGTATTAAGACAGTGCGCTCTAAGGGTTATTTGTTTGTCGGTGACGTTAAACAATAGACCCCAGCCGGCGCGAGGGTCGTTGCTCGAGTCTATTTGTTAGCCTGATAAACCTTATAGCCCTTTTCATGGGCCAACACCTTGACCGAATGAAAGGTCTTGCCGAGTTCACCCTGATAATTTAAAAATTCATTGGCCACCCAAATTAAACGACCGCGCGGTTTCAGCCAGTTGCTGGCTTGAGCAAAGAAGCCTTGGGTCGGACCGTAGGCGGTCTTAATACCCTGATGGAAGGGTGGATTGGTGACGATGAAGTCAAACTTTTGCTCAGGCAATGCTTCCGTGCCAGCAGACCAGAGCGTCGTCGCCCGATCGGCAAGTTGGTTCGCCGCAATGGTTTTCAGGCTTGATCGGACGGCCAAAAGGTCGATTTCAACGGCCGTCACCGAGGTTACCTTAGGTTGTTCGGCCAGCATGCACGTTAACACGCCCGCGCCGCCGCCAAACTCCAGTACCGCTCCTTTGAGTTCCGGTAGGATCGACAGCAGAACCTCGGTACCCTTATCCAAGCGCTTGGCGCTGAACACCCCCGGTAGCGAATGAATGGTATGGTCGCCCTGTTGATAGGACGTCCAGCCTTCATGACCCTGAAAACTCTCGCTTAGGATAACTTCAAAGAGGACACAATGACGCGCCGAATCGACCTTGACACAACTAAAGACACCCTCCAAGCGTTTAGGCAGACTCTTGATGCCGCCAACGTTCTCACCGACTACCCAGAGTCGTTGACCCGACTGGAGGGTGGAGAAGATGACGTTTAGCCACCAATCGAGACGTTCCTTAGCCTTTGGATAAAACAAGATATTGAGTGGCGCACAAGGCCATTGGGTCTGCGCCAGAGTGGCCGCGTTCGATACTGACCAGTTTAGGTTGAAAGCCAAATCCGTCGGTTTTGTGAGCTGCGTGGGTTCGGGCAAATCAAACCAATGGACCGGAGTGAGATGTAATTCTGCGTCGTGGCGCTCTAACAGTTGGAGTGTTGGGTGCATGCTAAGGGGTGACTTTCAAAGGAAAACAGCAGTGTAGCAAAAGCCTGCGTGAGAATCAGCGCTTCGGCGTGGCATTGGGGCTTTTATTCGTCTATTTAGTCCGTTGAACAGGACGTCACCTTGCCGGTCTATTGGTTGTCACACAACGCCTGTAGCCATTACAAGTCTGCATGGCTCAGTTCGATAGGTACGCTTGCCCGCCAACTGCTAAGATTAACCCTAGGGTCCAAATCAGTTTAAACTGCACACCGGCTAATGGTCCTGGAGCCCAAATAGAGCTCTATGTTGGCGCATAGGTCGCACAACAGCACAGTCTGTCCGGCTGAGGCGTGCCTGGGTGCTTTGCGCGAAAGGAAATTCGATGTTGGTTAAAACCATATGGCTATACCTAGTACTGTCATGCCTAGCCGGTTCGGTGAGTGCAGACCTTGTCGGTGGGCACGACAGGCAGCGCCTAACGCTGTTGTTTTTGGCCAAGCTGGACGCCTATTATCAAGACTATCCGTTAACCCTGAGTTTGCCAAGCTTGCCCATAAGTCTGCCGAGCGAACAGCTGGACAGCGCTCAGTGGCTTGCACTGCTGACTGTTTTGAGCGAAGAAGGCTGGCTTACCCGTGAACAGAAAGCGCAAAAGCGTATCGATAACCAAGAGCGAGTGCTGATAGGGCAGGTGCAAATATTTTCCAGGCCGGGCGCGTCTGTGCGTTTGGCCTTACCCCTTGGTATGGTTCGAGTGATCGAAATTGACACTATGCAGCCGCTACCCCAAAATAACAGCCAACCCGCTTACGCGCTTCGCTTTGCCTGGCAACTGGACGAAGCGGTAGATTGGCTGTGGGCCCCCGCACTGGATGGACTGTCCGACATCATTCGGCTCCGTCTTGCCAGCCGTCAACGGCAATCCGGTACCGTGACCGCCCATTGGCACGATACGGATTGGCGCTTCGATACGCCCCCGCAGTTGCGCTAAGGTCACCATGTTTTTTTGGCATCAATAAAAATATTAAATTATATTCAATGTATTCGAATATTTTTCCAAGCCGCAACAACATCCCAACCCGGTATTCTAAAATGCTATTCAAATTGACTTTTTGATCGCCTGCATTGACGTCAATAAATATTTTATTTTCTAAGTTCGGGCCAACCTCATTCAGTTCAAATGATACCGCCATGATATTAACGGCGGCCGTTCATAATAATCTTTATGAACATAATAAAGGCCCCATTACACATGACGCTGCCAATACTTAGGTTGTAAATTTTTTTTTCGCACTCGCTATTGACAATGCATGCATCTCACTATAGTCGATAGAATAACCTGTTAGACCGATTATGAATTTTAGCTTAGTCGGTGGATAAAATAGGCCTATGCATTTATTCGCCATATTCTCGGTTTAAGTCTATAAATAGTTTGATGGATCAATATGATAATTTCTGCAGTACCGATTTAGCCAAAAAATGAAAATAAATATGGAAAAGCTTTAAATTTTACAAAAAAAGTTTATTTTTCGATTCACAGTGATGGCATTAGGCGGCATACTTACATTACTTAAATGTAATGTATCGTTATTTAATCCTAATATGAGGAATCCACAATGGCACTCGCCAAGAAAAAACCCGCATCTGTTACAGACCCAAAAATGCAAGTAGCCGAACAAACTTCAGTTAAAAAGGTCACAATAAAAAAACCGGCAACAGCCCGTAAACCTAAAGCCGCAAAAACAGTCAGTAACAAGGCAAGCCCAAAGAAAGCCACAGCCGCGACAAAATCACCAACGGTTCGCAAGGCGGTTGTAGCGACCAATAATCAGGCGAGCGCCAGTCAAAAAGCCGCTGACAAGGCCATTGCTGCGGTTGCCAAAGCCGAAGTGGTTTTGGCCAAAGCCAGTGCCAAGAAAGCTCAGCTAGCTATTAAAGCTAAAACCAGTAACTCGGCCACCACTAAGAATCAACTTATTGCCGCTCGTGCCGCCGTTGCCAAAGCGCGCGCCGCGTTAACCGATGCCAAGAAAGTAGTCCGTGCGGCAAAGTTTGATCTCAAGGTAATTGCCACCGAAGCTGCTCTGACAGCCAAGTCTGCCAAAGCCGATGCCACCGTTAAGGCCCTGGCCGATACATTGGCTGCCAAGCAGAAAGCCGATTTGGCCAAAGCTTTGGCAGCGTTTGAGAGCAAGTGGCTGGCTGCCCGCGCCCGACGCAATGCTCGTAAGCTCAAGTTGGCCGAGAAAAAGGCGCTGGCTAAGACTGCCGCTGCGGCGAAGAAGATTAAGGCGAAGGTGTCGGCCCTGAATAAAGCCAAGGTCACAAAGTCAAAGGTCAACAAGGCAAAGGCCTAGACCTCCAAGGTTAAGCCCCTTGCCCTAAGCAATAAAAAAGCCGCTCAGCGGCTTTTTTATTGTCCGCAAAGCTTTCTTTTTATGCCGCTCGCTATGGTAAACTGGGCTTCTTATTTTTTTGGGTTAAGTCGCCAACAATGAATATACTGTCAATCGATACCACTGCAGACATCTGTTCTATTGCCCTGGTACTCGAGTCAAAGCATTTTGTGTTTCATGAGCTGCGACCGCGTGAACACGCCAAAATACTGTTGCCCGAAATAGAGAAGTTACTGCAATTGGCCGGTATCCGTGCCGATGCGCTCGATCTGATTGTTTTTGGCCGGGGTCCGGGTTCCTTTACGGGAGTGCGGATTGCTACCGGTGTTGCCCAAGGCCTGGGCCTGGCGGCGCAATGCCCATTAGCACCGATCAGCACACTTCAGTCATTGGCTTGGAGCGCGGCGCAATTGGGTCATCGAGATATTTGGGTTGCCTTGGACGCGCGCATGTCCGAAGTCTATTTTGCCGCCTATCGAGTCAACGCTCAGGGCATACCCGAACTGACCATGGCCGAACGGGTCACTCCTCTGGCCGATATAGACGTGTTGCCCGAGGCCGGCACGGTATTTATTGGCAGTGGCTGGTCAACTGACTATGAAACCCCCGCACGGCTCAGTGAGTGCCTGCAGCAAGGGGTGCTCGAACAAAAACTGCCGCATGCCTTGGCCAGCGCACAATTGGCTCAGGTGCTAGTGGCCGAGACCCTTCTGGTGCCGGTCGCAGCAGAATTGGCCCAGCCGGTCTATCTAAGAAACCAGGTGACCTGGACGCAAAAACCCAAAATCGGTACCTAAAGGACTCATTGCGCCGCGCGATGCCAACCCAGCGACGGGTGTGGGCTGCGGGCTGGGCAATATTTAGCCCCTCGGTGGTGGTTTCTGTGGTGTTTTCGCTCTACTATCGGCAGCTCTATTAATAATTTTAATCTTTGGCGCACAATACAACATGACAATGACACAGTGGATCGTCTTAGCAATCATTCAGGGTATAACGGAATTTTTGCCTATTTCCAGTTCGGCTCATCTAATTTTACCATCTCATCTGTTTGGCTGGCCCGATCAGGGTTTGGCCTTCGATGTCGCCGTGCATGTCGGATCCCTGCTCGCGGTTATTATCTACTTTCGACAGCTTATTGTTCAAATAGTCGTCAACTGCCTGAAAGCCATCGGCCGGCAAGAGCATGACCGCGGCACGGCCAACCTAGGTTGGATGGTGGTCATCGCTACCATCCCTGCAGTCATTGTTGGCTTTCTTGCCGAAAGCTTCATCGAAAATCATTTGCGCAGTATCTTGGTGATAGCGGTAACCACCAGCGTCTTTGGTTTGGTCCTCTGGTGGGCCGATGTAAAGGCGAAAGAGACTCGCGCACTGTCGGACCTGACCTTCAAGGATGCTATCTGGGTTGGCCTGGCCCAGGCGGTGGCGTTGATACCGGGCACCTCGCGTTCGGGTATTACCATGACCGCTGGCCTTATGCTGGGTATTAACAAGGTGGATACCGCCAAGTTCAGTTTTCTGTTGTCGATTCCCTTGATTCTGGCGGCCGGATTGCTGAAATCAGTCGAGCTGATTCAAACCCCATCAGCGTTTGATCTGTCGGCGATCCTCTTTGGTACCATCCTCTCGTTTGTCAGCGCTTTTGCCTGCATTGTGATGTTCCTTAAATGGATAGAGAGATCGGGTTTTCTGCCTTTTGTGATCTATCGCTTAGTCTTGGGTGCGGTCCTATTTTATGTCTACTTTGGGTAGGTCGCACTGGCGCGCTTCAAATGGTAAGCTGATCGGGAATCGAATTGACTTGTTTTTATCGGGTATTGATTGATGCAGATTCCAAATTCGTATGGCTTACATGGCGCCTCAGGCTCGGTAAATTCTGCTCGGAAAACCAACGGTTCGAGCGAGAGTAGCGAGCGCACGGCAAACCAGGATCGGTCCAAGTTTGAGCGCGTCGCCAAAGACCCTCAAACGACCTCAGCTCCGGCCAACGACAACCGCAAAGACGCTTTCGGGTCGATAACAGGGGCGGCAAAGTCACAGCTGGCGAGTCAAGAGTTAATGGTTTTGCCAAAAGCGGTGACCAGGGTCAACAGTGATGCTATCAGTCGTTATCAGCAAGTCGAAGCGGCCGATACCTTTAGCGTTCAAAATCAAGACCCCGGGTTATATCGTGTTGATGTCTACGTTTAGAGCGCCACCTGCGCTGCAGGGGCAGTTAACTATATTCAAACTACGCTAGGAAAATGAAGCTGAGACTCTACTGTCCAAATCCTAAGCACTATGAAAATCAACTCCTGCTGCGTGACACGACGGCATTGGATTGGGTTAGTCAAATCACTAAGCCGATCGAACAACCTTTTCTGATTATTGATCAAGGCATGCTGGGTCTCGCCGATGCCGGTTGGCCAAAGGTGCATCCGGTGTATGTTGACTTTCAGTCGGGTGCCGCAGCCCATCGGCGCTTGTATGGCGGCGGCGCCGGTCAAGCGATTGCCAAGGCCGTCGGTCTGGGCAAGAAGAAAAATCTGCGCATTCTCGATGCGACTGCGGGACTGGGTCGCGATGCCTTTGTAATGGCCAGTCTGGGCGCGCAGGTGCTCATGTTAGAGCGGCATCGAGGTGTGCATCTCCTTCTGGTTGATGGCCTATATAGGCTCGGGTTCAACGCAGAGCTGGATGATATTCAACATCGACTTAACCTAGCATCCGGATCTTTGCTGGACAGCAGCGCGAGTCTGAGCGAATTCGCTCCAGAGGTTATCTATCTTGATCCGATGTTTCCTGAGCGCTCAAAATCGGCCAAGGTTAAAAAAGAGATGGTGCTGTTTCACGACTTGGTGGGGGATGATGCCGATGCCGATGCTCTTCTGGAACCGGCCTTAGACATAGCGGCGTGTCGGGTAGTGGTTAAGCGGCCAAAGCAAGCGCCGCATTTGGCCGGCAAAGCTCCCACTACCTCCCATATTGGAAAGAGCAGTCGCTTTGACATCTATTCCAAAAAGGCTATCAGCTAGGTCCCGTTGAGGGCCCGTCAGCGTGCGAGGTTTTAGGTCGGTGGGCTGGAGCGTTTGGTGACCTGATAGACATTGTACCAAACGTCGTCCGGGATCACCGATCCAGCCTGATCGATTACATCCTGTATGCGATGATCGAAATCCAGCTTGGAATCCTCATTCAAGGTTAAAACCTTCAACGCTTTCAAGGTTTGAATAAAGTTCTTGAACAGCGCCTTATCGAAAAACTCCGGAGCATCTAGGCCATTGAGTAAGGCCGAGCGCTGTGCCATCTGTTGGGCTTGGTTCTCCAGTACCGTCTGACTGCATTGGCCAGAACCCATGCGCGCTAATACTGACAGGGTCAGTAGATAACGTTCCAGCGTTGGCAGCATGATGTTTGCCAGATATTGCAGTTGCAAGCTTTCATCTTGAGCCTTATCGGGACTGTGTAATATTCCCTGATCGTCGCGCCAAATTAAGTGATAGCTGAGCAACAGTTCAACGATATCGGCCGTTTTTGCCAACGCTTGGTCGCGATCATCTTGAATAAACAACTCACTGCGAACATAGGGGTAAATCAGTGCAATGCGCTTCAACAAAAGCTCAACGCTAATGCCGTTTGCGCGCACGACCAGCGCGGCGATCAGAGAAGGTAGAGCAAAAAGGTGCTGAATGTTGTTGCGGTAGTAGGCCATCAATACGCTATTTTGACTGTCAAAGCCGTACAGGTTGCCAAGTTTTTGCGGTATTAGCCGCAGCTTGCCCATTTTTATCGCATAGCCGATCCACTCGTCGACGCTACCCTCGGGGTAGGTGACATAGGGGCTATAGGGCGCGTCTTTTTGCAGCGATATCAACAACTGCAATTGGTTCCGCAGCAACCGATCTTCAATGGCCTGGCGCGGTGTCGACAATAAAACCGTGGCAATGAGGTTGATTGGATTGAGCGCCGCGGCGGAATTGATACGTGTGACCACATCGATCGATAGGCGGTCAATGAAGTTGAACATCCAGGTCGGTCGATCATCCGGACCATAAGTTTTGTCCTGCCAATCGGGCTGTTGGGCATTCAATTGGTCATTGAGCTTCAAGGGTTCGCCAAAATTCAGAAACACATGGCCATAGTTTTTCAGCTGTTTAACGGTTTTGACTAGGTCAAATAGATTTTCCTTCTTTTTCACCTTACCTTTGAGTTCACCCAGGTAGGAGCCGCCCTCAAAGACCTTTTCATAGCCAATGTAGACTGGAATAAAAACGACCGGTCGACTGTTATCGCGCAGATGACTGCGCACGGTCATGGCGAGGGTTCCGGTGGCTGGCGCCCGCATACGCCCGGTGCGCGAGCGGCCACCTTCGACAAAGTACTCGACCGGATAGCCGCGGGTAAAGACGGTGTGGATGTATTCGTTGAAAACCGCCGTGTAGAGCTTATCCCCACCAAAGCTGCGACGGATGAAAAAGGCCCCGCCGCGGCGTAAAATGTTGCCGACGATGGGCATGTTCAGATTCTCTCCGGCCGCTATATGAGGCACATTGAGGCCGTGGTTGTGCAGTGAATAGCTCAGCAATAGGTAGTCGATATGGCTGCGATGACAGGGCACGTAAACAATTTCATGGTCCTTCGCCAGTTCTCGAACCGGTTCGATGCCGCGCAGAATGATGCCGTTGTAAATTTTGTTCCACAGCTTAGTTAACAGGATCTCGAGAATGCGTATTGTGCCATACGATACGTTCGCAGCAATATTGAGCGCATGTTTACGGGCCAGAGCACGCGATTTTTCCAGGCTGATTTTTTTGGCTTTGGCATGTTGGGCGATAGCGTTGCGGACCGGTTCGGTTTGCAGCAGTCGGTCAATCATCACGCGCTTGTGCGATAAGTCGGGCCCGATCACGGCGGTTCGTACACGCCGAAAATGTATGCGCAAGACGCGGGCAACTTTACGGGTGGTGACGGCCAGATCTTTGTCAGCTAGCACCAATTGGCGCAAAGAAATCGGCTCATTGATTTCAACATAGGTATCACGGCCATTAAACAGGACGGTGAGCAGTTTTTTGAAGCGACCGAACACAGTCCAGTTTGAACTCAAAAACGCGCTCAGTAAACTGTTGCCGCTCGTCGCCGCTCGGCCCCAATAGAGTGCCACCGGGACCAACAAGATGTCCTCGTCCGGGTGCTCAGCCAGATAACCCAGAATACGCTGTATTCTCGGCGTTATGCCGGCCTTATTGCGCCGGATCATCGATGCGCGCGGATGTACTGTGAGCAAAGACGGCTCATCGGCCAATTCGGGGATATCAATTTTCGGATAGAGTCCGGCCAGGCCCAGTTGACGCAATTTATGATCGGCGACCAAGGCGTCGGAGGTTGACTCATGCTCTAAAACAAAGACGCAGTGTTTATTACTTTTAAGTAAGTCGATGTCGGTATGGTGCGGGTTTTCGCCCACCTTGACCCACCAAAACAGGACTGTTTGACTCACGCGACGAAGGCTCGAACGTAACGATTGCATAGAGAGGCTGATGTCCTGAATTAAGTAATACTATTTTAACCGCTAATCGCCCGAACGCCTAGCGGCCTGAAGTTTGCGGCCTGAGTCAGAGCTAGTAATGGGGTGGTGGTGTATCGTTGACCTCTGGCGCAAACTGGTCTTTTAGGTCCTGCTGCTGATCCATTAACCGCTTCAACAACCGTTCCACGCGGTCTATTTGGTGTTGCTGTGCGCTGATAACATCGTTCAGTTGTTCTACTGTGTCGTCCATGTGGGTCAGTCGGGATTCCAATTCGATGATACGGGTTTCGTCAGTCATTCGGCTCTCGGTTATTAGTTAATTGCTTTTAGGGGGCAAATGTTGGCATTATGCCGCTTTGGTCGCCAAAATGGGCGAAAAAGTATCGGGTTCGAGACGTTCCCTAGATGTAGAATGTTTAAATGGTTTATTTAAATACCGTAAATGCCCAGTTTGGGGATGGTGCGGGTCAGTCACACCGTTCGGTTGTCCGACCGGTTAAGTCATAGTGTAATTTAATGAGTAGATGATATGAACAGTAAAATATGGTTAGTTCGTTTGGGTGTCAGTATATTGGTGGCCTTGCCAGCACCAATCATTTTAGCCGGTGCCTTGTCTTTGGTGACCGGTGTGGCGAATAACAGCGTCGCGTCCTTGATCGATATGGAATTTTCAAGTGGTGAGATGGCCGCTTATGGAGTCTTAGCCCTCGCCGTGTTGGTTTTGATGCTGCTAGGTCAACTCATTGTACAACCTCTGGCCGCACAATTTGATGAAGATAACCGCGAAGAGGGTCAGGTCAAATGGTTTAACGTCAGCAAGGGCTTTGGCTTTGTAACCCGTGAAAGTGGTGAGGATGTTTTTGTCCATTTTCGTTCGATTCGCGGCCGAGGTCATCGATCTTTACAGGAAGGCCAGCGGGTACGGTTTGGCGTTGTCGAAAGCTCTAAGGGCTTGCAAGCAGAAGATGTGACCATCCTGCGCCAGAACTAAAACCCTTTTAATCGGCTTTGAAAAGCGGCTTGGCCGCTTTTTTTATGGCCACCGAGTTATCAATCGGTTTTCCAGCTAATCTCATGCGTGCTGCCGTTGGGCAATACTTCTATCCAGGCGTCGCCATTGTCATCCTGTTGCCAGCTGCCGGCGGTAACACGCACCGTCAAGTCTAAAAACTGCGCCGCGGCACTGGCGCACTCTCGGTCATCGGACCAGGGTAGACTCGGGCTGTCGAGCCATATGCTGGTAAAGCCCGGCACTACGTCTTCAAATACCACGGCCGGGATCGTGGCCCCCTGCCAGTTAATAGTTAAGGGTTGGGCTTTTTTCGGCATACCTTTCTTCTTCTGTGCAACCTTAACCTCACTGAAGATCGACTCAAGCCAGGCGATGGCCCGATCAGTTGATAATTCCTGGATATAAATTTCAATATCGGGTGCGTTACTCATTATTGGTTTTCCGCTCGAGTAGATAGATTAATATTTTAAATAGACTTATACCCATATAGCCCCAAAACGCGATCATAGTCCCGATACAGGTTACTAAAAGGCCAGCCAAAGCCGTTAATTCCTGATTTAAACTGGGGGTCATCAGGCGCTCGCTGATCAATATTATCATCATTCCAATCACGAAGCCGAACCCTCCGCCAGTAAAAAAGGTCATCGCACGCCGGGGATCGCCAGTGTGGCGCTGCAACCAGTCATGCAGTCGATCTCGGAAGTTCATGGCACGCCTCTTAAATACGGATTGCTTTATGCGTATGATAGCTGTCTTTTAAATCAAAGTGTGAGTGCCTTGCCAATGAAGTCTGAAACCCTAGCGCTGACCCGTCAGTTGATTGAACGCGATTCAGTAACACCCAATGATAAGGGTTGCCAAGAGATCATGGCCAGTCGATTGGCCGATTACGGTTTTGTTAATGAGCCCATGCGCGTGGAAGATGTCGATAACCTCTGGTCGACCCATGGCACGGGTGCGCCACTGCTGGTCTTTGCCGGCCACACCGACGTGGTTCCGACCGGCGACCCGGCGCACTGGACGTCGCCACCTTTTGTGCCGACCGAACGCGATGGCATGCTCTACGGTCGCGGTGCCGCCGATATGAAGGGCAGTCTGGCGGCCATGGTGGTCGCCGGCGAACGGTTTGTGGCCGATTACCCCAATCATCGCGGCCGTATTGGCTACCTGATCACCTCCGATGAGGAGGGCGATGCTTATCATGGCACGGTGGCGGTCTTGGCTGAGCTGGCCAAACGCCAGGAACAGATTGATTGGGCTGTAGTAGGCGAACCATCCAGCAGCGTGACCGTGGGCGATACCATTAAAAACGGTCGGCGCGGTTCGATGTTGGGTCACCTCACGATCAAAGGCGTGCAGGGTCATGTCGCCTATCCGCAATTGGCGAAAAACCCGGTACATCTGGTGGTGCCTGCACTGACCGATCTGGCAACCGAGGTCTGGGATCTGGGCAACGACTATTTTCCCGCAACATCTTTTCAGGTCTCCAACTTCAACTCCGGCACCGGTGCGTCCAATGTGATACCGGGCACGGCGGAACTGATGTTCAGTTTCCGATTTAGTACCGAGGTCACGGGCGAGAGTTTGGAGCAGCGCACGCGGGCAATTTTGGATCGACATGGTCTAGACTACAGTCTGCGCTGTGAGATAAAGGGCCAGCCTTTCCTAACCGACAAGGGTGCCTTGGTGCAAGCTGCCGTTCAAGCCATTACCGAAGTCACCGGCCATGCGCCCGAACTGTCGACTGCCGGTGGCACGTCCGACGGCCGCTTTATCGCACCGACTGGCGCTCAGGTGGTTGAATTGGGTCCGACCAATAAAACCATCCATCAGGTTGATGAATGTGTCGCGGTGGCCGACCTAGAGCCGTTGACCAAAATGTATTACGGCATCATGGTCAATCTATTGGCCTAGTCGTCGCTGAGCTGTTCCAGGTTCTTCAGTTGCAGCTGCAGGGCTTGGCCACTGATCTGGACTTCATACAGGCTGATAAAGAGTGATACCAGCAATAGCACCATTGAGCCGGCGAAGAAAATATTGGCGAGATAGAGTTGCTGGACAAAGATCGCAAACATGGTCACGACACAGAGTATAAAAGAAGATATCCCGGCGACCTGCATTCGGCGAATAGCGATAATACGCACTCGCAAATGCAGGATCTGTTTACGGATGTCTAGATCGGGATTGGTGTCGTTCTGTTTATAGAGCGATCGGATCAATTGGGTGATTACCAAAAACCTATTGGTATAGGCCAACAGGAGCAGGGAAATAGCCGGAAAAAGCAGGGCAGGTGTGGTCAGGGACATGCGCGTAAATACTCCGAATTTGAAAGCTAGCCGTTCCAATAGCGGCGGCTTAGCCTTCGCTGGCGGGCCGTGGGCCGACCTAAGTGATACCATGTTGCCATATAACGCTAATAAGAGGGGAGGGGAAATTTAATGCTCGACCAAATAATGGCCTTTTTTGCCAATAAGACCGAAGTCCCATTGGCGCTCACGGTGGACGAATCCGCCGCGGTGTTGTTGATCGAGGTGATGCTGGCAGACAATGAAATCGATCGTCGTGAGCGTGATTGCATCAGTGACATTCTGGCCCGTCGTACAGGCGACACCCCCGCCGCTATAGCAGCCTGTATCGATTTGGCGCTCGAACGGCGTCACGCCAGTAGTGACCTATTCCAATTCACCACGGTGCTCAATAGCCAGTGGAGTGAAACCGAGCGCTTTGAACTGATCGTCGATCTGTGGCGGGTCGCCTATGCCGACGGTCGACTCGATAAGTATGAGGATCACCGCATTCGCCGTGTGGCCGATTTGCTGCACCTGCACCATTCTCATTTTATTCGTGCCAAGGCCGCTGCCAGCCCGAGCGCAGCACAATGATAACGGGCTCTAATACCTGACCTGGATCGCCGATAGATCGACGTCGAGGCGTTTTTCAGACAAAAAGGCCTTAGAGCCGGGCTGTTTTCCATCTTGTGCAACTTCAAGGTGCTAAAGTAGTTGCACAGACAGCAGTACAGACGCTATTCTGAGCAATGAGTGTGTTTTTTTTATCTGATATTTGGTGTCCTTCGGGGCGGAGTACCTAATTGAAGCGTCGAGAATTTATTGTACAGTCTGTGTCCGCCTCAGCCTTAGTGGCGGGCGCAGGCTATGTGTCATGGGATATGCTGGCTCAAGGCTCTGCGCTGATCGACATACCCTTGGCCCAGCGCGCAACCAAAGCTGCTGCGCAGGTGTTAAACGGTTCCAATCCGTCATCGGATGAGGGCATGTTGGTGCGACCGGCAACCCAGGCAAAAGCCCCAATGCAGCCTGCGACTCCAAGTCATGCCCGACCGGCCGTGGCCTTTGAACAACATCGCGCCGAGCAGCTGATAGACCAACTCCCCGCACAACCGGCGAGTGAAACCCCTATTGAAGAGGTTGTCTTAACCGCAGCGCAAAAACGTGCTACTGCACCACAGGATGCATCCCAGATGCAGGCCTCAGCAGATTCCAGCCAAGAAAAAATTGCCAATTTCGAAGCGAACTACACCGACGATATCGTCTTAGATGGCGCTCAATACACGCTGCTGGTGCAAACATTAGAGCGGATAAACAGGGTCCAAAAATACGTTGGTTATGGCAATTTCAATGTTTTGTCGCTCGATGATACCTATAAGTACGGTAAATACTCGGCCCGAATAGGTGAATTTACCCGAGCCGAGAAAGATTTTTTGGATGAGATTTTTACCGCAGACTCAAGCAGATTGGGCTTTTTCGGTGAAAAGGTTATCGCCAAGCAAACTAATGTGATTGCGGAAAAAGACATAATTAAGATATCCGGTACCGGACACTATGTGTTTCGAGGTCAGTCAGAAAACTTTTACAGCAAATTGCGCACCGAAGTCGGTGAGTCGCTGATCCTAACCAGTGGCGTCCGCAATGTACCGAAGCAGTACCAGTTGTTTATGGCCAAAACCGTTCAGGCCAGCGGTAACATGTCCCGGGCATCCCGTTCACTCGCCCCGCCAGGTCATTCGTACCACGCTATCGGTGATTTCGATGTGGGTCAGGTTGGCGCCGGTTTGGAGAACTTCACCTCCGCCTTTGCGGCCACCGATGAGTTCAAAAAACTGCAGAATCTAGGTTATGTGCAGATTCGCTATACCGCCGATAACAGCCTAGGGGTTCGCTACGAGCCTTGGCACATTCGAGTGGTTTAAAAAAAAAGCGCCGAGGGCGCTTTTTTTTTGCCTTTAAATTGTCCTTCAGCGTGACTGCTTCAAGCTATCGGCAATCAAAAAGGCCAATTCCAGGGCCTGGTCTGCGTTCAAGCGCGGATCGCAATGGGTATGATAACGATCGGCCAGATCAGTTTCTGAAATCTCAAAGGCACCGCCCAAGCATTCTGTGACATTGCGCCCGGTCATCTCAAAATGGACCCCACCGGCGTAGGTGCCCTCTGCCTTATGGATGGCAAAGAAATCTCGCACCTCGGCCAAAATATCATCGACCCGACGGGTCTTGTAACCGGTACTGGCTTTGATCGTGTTGCCATGCATGGGATCGGAACTCCACACCACCGAGCGGCCTTCCGCCTTGACATGGCGTAACAGACGCGGAAAGTGCTCGCCGATCTGTTCCGCTCCCATGCGCACTATTAGATTTAAGCGGCCGGCTTCATTGTTCGGGTTCAAAATATCGATCAGGCGGATCAACTCTTCCGGGTCAGTGGACGGACCAACCTTGAGGCCGAGCGGATTTTTAATGCCGCGGCAGAACTCCAAATGCGCGCCATCGAGCTGACGTGTGCGATCCCCGATCCATACCATATGCGCAGCACAGTCATACCAGTCACCGCTAAAGCTGTCTTTTCGGGTGAGCGCCTGTTCATAGGGCAACAGCAACGCCTCGTGCGAGGTATAGAATTGCGTTTCACGTATCTGGGCGGTATTTTCAGGCGAAATACCGCAGGCGCTCATAAAGGCCAAGGCTTCATCAATGCGCTCGGCCAATGATTGATAGCGAGCACTCTGGGGGCTTTTTTCAACGAAATTTTGATTCCACTTATGCACCTGATGCAGGTCCGCGAGGCCGCCTTGGGCAAAGGCGCGGATTAGATTCAGGGTCGAAGCGGACTGATGATAGGCCTTTAGCATGCGTTCCGGGTCAGGCTCTCGGGCCGCTGCGGTAAACTCAATATCATTGATGATATCGCCCCGATATGAGGGCAAGGTCACGCCATCGATGGTTTCGTTGTCGGTTGATCGAGGTTTGGCAAACTGCCCGGCAATACGCCCGACCTTGACCACCGGACTCTGCCCGCCATAGGTCAGCACCACGGCCATTTGCAGCAAGGCCATAAAGGTGTCGCGAATATGGTTGGTGCGGAAGTCACGGAAACTCTCGGCGCAATCGCCCCCTTGCAGTAAAAAAGCCTCGCCACGAGCCACCTTCGCCAATTCCTTTTTCAACTGACGGGCTTCACCGGCAAAGACCAAGGGCGGCAGGTTGGCCAATTGCTGTTCAACGGCGGTGACCGCAGTTGGGTTCTGATAATTCGGCATTTGACGGATCGTTTTGCCGCGCCAGGAGTCCGGGGTCCAGTCAGTCATGAGTTTCTCTGTAAAAAATAAGAAGGTGTATTCTAGGCGACAAATTTTCGATTGCTAGGCCCAATCGACCCTTGCGGTGAATGAGTTCGATTTGCTTGTACTAAATTGCATACATGCTCGCCAACTAGGAGCGCTTTAGGGTGCGTTGATTGGCATAATAGAACTCCACGAAGGCCTCCAGAGGTAAGGGTTCGGAATAGTAGAATCCTTGCACGATCTCGATCCCGATGGCACGCACGAAATCCATTTGTGCCGCTGTTTCCACGCCTTCGGCAACCACCGCCATGCCTAGGGTATTGGCCAACGCCTGGATTGAGTTGACCACCCCATAGGCTGCGGTGCTGTTGTAATCCTCGGTATTGACAAACAGCTGGTCGAGTTTCAATGTGTCGAAGGCATATTTTTTAATCTGGCCGAGCGAGGAATAGCCGGCGCCGAAGTCATCCAGAGCTGTGCGAAAACCGAAACTACGCAATAGATCTAGGTTTTGTTTGGCAATCTGTGGATTGCCGATTAATTCCTCCTCGGTAATCTCAAATTCAATCTGTTGCGGCACCACATCATAGCTCGCCATGATGGTACGAATGTCCGCTATGAGGCGCAAATCGTTTAGCTGTGTGGGTGAGATATTAATAGCCCCAACCAAACCGGGTTGAGCCAACTGTTGGAGTAACTTGCAGGTTGATTCGGCCACCGCATAGGTGATGTATTCCAGTACCCCGCTGTCCTGGGCCACCGGAATAAAGGCGATGGGTTGCACCAGTGCACTCTGATCATCCCGTAGCCGGGCGAGCGCTTCGAATCCGACGATGGCGCCGGTGTCAATGCGCACCTTGGGTTGGAAGTAGGCGCTGAAGCGACCGTGCTCGATGCCCTCACGCACAGCGGTCTCAATGAGTTGGCGTTGCTTTTCAAATTCGACCAGTTCCGGTGAAAAGAGCACGCTGCGCATCTTGCCTTGCTTCTTGGCCTGATACATCGCCAAATCGGCATATTGCATCAAGGTAGATGGCGACGTGGCATGCGCTGGGTACTGCGAAATGCCAATACTGACGCCGGTGTAGAAGGCCTTGTCATCAATATTTATGGCTGTTTGAAAGCCCTCGACGATGCGCCGGGCAACAAACTCCGCGTTTTCATCACCGGTCAAAATAATGGTGAACTCATCGCCTCCCAACCGGATCACCGAGTCTTGCCGGGCATCAAGTTGGTGCAGACACAGATCGTCAATCGCTTGGCCGCGGACCAGTTGGCGCAGGCGCTTGCCGACGGCAATCAAGACTAAATCGCCGGTGGTGTGGCCATACATATCATTGATCTGTTTAAAGCCATCCAGATCGAGAAACAAAATCGACAGGGGTCGCAGAACCTCTGCCCCGGTATTGCTTGCCAAGAAGCGATACAGGGCGGCTCGATTGGGTAGGCCGGTTAGTGGGTCGGAAAAGGCCTGACGTTCGAGGCTGGATGAGGATTCCCGCAGGCGGTACATCAGGCCATCAAATTTTTGTTTGAGTTTGCCGAACTCATTGTCATCGTATTGGCGCAAGCTTATATCGCCGACGGCAGGGCTATCGGATTGAGCGATTAAATCCGAAAAGACCGCCAGTGGCCTGAGGATAACGACTCGCAACAACAGCACCGTCATGCTTAACAGGCTGACCACCACGAGAATAATAATGATCAGGCCGCGCTGCAGCAGTTGGGTCGAGACATCGAAGTAAATATCGTTGCGTAAGCTGGACTGCAGGATGAGCCGATCCAAGATCGGTTTTGAGACGCTATTGACTCGACTTGCTTGGACTGAGGCGAGATCAATTTTCAGCTCGGCTGCCGTGTCAAGATCGTAGTAATTTTGGCCATCGACAATAAAGGACGACAGAATACGCTCGGAACTGTTCTTGTTGGTCAAACGCACCAGGTCGACGGAAATTTTAATATAACCGATCAATGGATTAAGATCGGTCATCAGCCGACTGGAAAATTGCCGAATCGGTTGGTAGGCATTCAATAAGACGCGTTTGGGATCGAGTAACTCAACGCCAAAGAGGATGGTGTCACTTTGCGCCACGCTATTTCCGGCTCGTGTCAGGAGTCCTGTGTCCAGGTCTGTATCGGTAACGGCCTTATCCTTGACATAGATGTCTTTGAAACCATCGGGTAACACGATGGCAATTTCGGCATAGAATTCCCGATGTTTAAAGTACCGCTTGAGCGTCCGGGTGCCCTCGGAATGGAACAGCTGATAGCGGCTGATCTCATTGGTTGCGAAGTAACTGGTGATCACGCTGTCGTTGCTGATCAAATCCAGGTCGGATTTCACATTGGCCAAGAGGTTGTCCACCAGTTCACTGCTGAGCTGTAGATGAGTGCTCAGCCGGCTGTGGATCTCATCCTCATTAAACTGATCGATAATCTGTCGGTTGAAAAACGCAAACACCAGCAGCGCCACTGCGGCTATCAAACCCAGATTGACTAAGAATTTGGTCTGTAGCTTCATCGCTCAGTCAATATCAAGGTTATTGATAATCTTCATCATGGTACGAATTGTTTGGCGGGACGGCCGCTGCAGCGTTTCAAAGCGGTCGGCATTGGCCGGGAACACCGCCTCATTAGTGCGTATGTCCGCCGGCAGTAACGACTTGGCCTGGTCGCTGAAGGTCGCCGAGTAGTGATAACGTACATTTTGAGCGTTATTTGCCGGTTCGAGTAGAAAATCGAAGAAGGCCATTGCGAGCTCTGTTTGGGTACTGTTGGCGCTCAGCGTCCAATAGTCGATCCACAGTACGGTGCCCTCATCCGGCACGACAAATTCAATATTGTCGTAGCGCTCTTGCAGCACG
>NZ_CEYAVF010000025.1:0-54071 GCF_982785585.1 Reinekea sp.
GCTTGAGGGTTGAAAGGGTATTGCTTGAGGGTTGAAAGGGTATTGCTTGAGGGTTAAAAGGGTATTGGAGGGGGGATGAGCTCGGGCTTAACGGCCATTAGGAGGGGCTGAAGTGAGCCATCAGTAGAGATGGTGACTTTACAGCCAATCACGCAATTTAGACCGCAAGCGCAGAGTTGCTTGGGAATGGATCTGACTGACTCGGGATTCGCTGACACCCAACACGGCGCCTATTTCTTTGAGGTTCAGTTCTTCGTCGTAATAGAGCGATAAGACCAACTGTTCACGTTCTGGTAACGCTTTTATGGCAGTGATCAAGCGACCGTTCATTTGATCGGTCTGGTGGCCTAGGTGGGGTGCTACGGTGTCGGATACATCCGGTCGGCCTTCATCCGTTTCCGAATGATTATTCTCGACCAACTCTTCAAAACTGAACAACCGTGACCCTTGGGTATCTTTGATCAACATATAGAATTCGTCGAGGCTGATGCCCAGTTCTAAGGCCACCTCGGGATCTTGGGCATCGCGGCCCTCACGCATCTCGATTACTCGAATCGCATCGGCTATGCGCCGGGAATTGCGGTGCACGCTGCGGGGAATCCAATCGCCCTTGCGGATTTCATCGAGCATGGAACCGCGAATTCGAATCCCAGCATAGGTCTCAAAACTAGCCCCTTTGCCCGCATCGTAATTATTCGCCGCCTCAAATAAGCCAATCATGCCCGATTGAACTAAATCGTCCAACTGAACACTGTCTGGTAGTCGCGCTAATAAATGATGGGCGATGCGTTTAACCAGCACCCCATACTGTTCTACTAACTGCTCGTAATCGATACTGCGTTGCGTGTCATACATAGTATAGTTCTGCACCGACATGTCAGGCTGCCCCGACACCTTGAATTAAGCGTTCTACAAAGAACTCCAAGTTGCCTTTCGGCGAGCTGGGTAAAGGCCAGGCGATCACTTTTTGCGCTAGGTCACGATACGCCACCGACGCTTTAGAGCGCGGATAGGCCTCCAATACAGCTTTTTGGCGCTGCACCGACTTGCGTACCGCTTCATCCATGGGAATGGCGCCGCTGTATTGCAACGAGACGTCCAAGAACCGATCGGTTACCTTGGCCAGCTTGTTAAACAGCATTTGACCTTCTTTTGGGGTCCGAACCATATTGGCCGCGATACGAAAGCGGTTCATGCGACAATCGCGATTAAGTACTTTGATCAACGCGTAGCAATCGGTCACTGACGTGGGCTCATCGGTCACCACGATAAGCGCCTCGTGAGCGGCGCGCACAAAGCTGGTCACGGTTTTAGAGATACCCGCTGCAGTGTCGACGATCAACACGTCCATATACTCGCCCAAGTCGCTAAAGGCCGTGATAATACCCGCGTGTTCAACCTCACCTAAGTTGGTCATATGCTGCGAGCCCGAAGAGGCCGGTATGATTTTAATACCGGCCGGGCCTTCAACCATAATATCCAACAGGCTGGCTTGGCCGGACAAAACATCGCCGAGGTTTCGGTTAACCGACAGCCCCAGCAATACGTCCAGGTTGGCAAGCCCTAGGTCGGCATCTAACAGGACAACTCGCTTGCCAAGCTCGGCCAATCCAATGGCAAGATTGACCGATACATTGCTCTTTCCGACACCGCCTTTACCGCCGGTGACCGCAATTACCTGTATTGGATTTAAACTTTTCATTACCTATTACCTCAATTCCCGGCAGTAAAGATCACTTCTTGATGTTTGCTGATCTGCCGGCGAAATTCTATTGCGACATCGGTGGGTCTAAACAGAACCCTCCGGTGTGGCGCTGGTCGCGCTGTTCTAACTGGCCGTCGCTAATTTTTGGCGCTCTGGCTTTAAGCTCTGCACCAATCGCTTGGTTAATTTTTGCGCATCTCCAGGTTCGATATCCTGCGGAATATTCTGGCCGGTGGTGATATACCAGATGGGCCAGCGATGTTTCAAGACGGGCTCTAAGATCCCGCCAAAACTGTCCGATTCATCCAGCTTAGATAGGATCACGGCATTAAAAACCAGTGCCGGCAGCTGGCCGACAAAGCGGGTGACCGACGCCGGTTGCATGGTGGCCGGTAAGACGAGTACCGTTTGAATATGCGGCGCCATGGCTTCGCTGCGCATCAATTTGTTCCAATGGACCAGCGCTTCCGCGCTGCCACTGGTGTCAATCAACACGGTACGCTTCGACGCCAAGCTACTCAGCACGCTCGACAAAGAGTCGTCTTCGGTCATGGCATGGAACTCAACGCCCAAAATATTGCTGACTGAACGCAAAATTTCTTGTCCGCCGACCTGAAACCAATCCAATGAGACCACCGCGACTGAATCGGCACCATAATCCTTAACACAATGAGCGGCCAGCTTGGCTATGGTGGTGGTTTTACCCGCCCCCGTTGGCCCCGTTAAGGCGAACAGCCCACCCTCGGCAAGCGGCTCGTAGAGCGGGCTGTCTAAGGCCGATGTTAACCGGGCAACTATTTTGCGCCAGTTCTGCTCTAAGAGGTCTTCGCGATCGAAGCTCTGCAACAGCTTGGCCGCTAAGACATCGCCAAAACCGAGCGACTTCAGACGCCCTTCTAGGCGCTCATATTGCACTGACGTGGCGGTCAAAGGCGTATGCAGCTGTTCGGTCTGTTCTTGTAGCAGTTCACGCAGGCCGTCTATTTCGCGCCGCAACACCTTAAAGTCTGCTGCTGCTGCCGCGGCGGGGGCTGCGGGCGTGGCTTGTGCGGCCCAGCCTGCTCTAGCCGGCTCGACAGCTGGTTCGGATGCACGCGTGGAGCGGGCCATCGGCCGCTCGGCCAGGTTTACTCGGCGATGGGCAACTTCCGTTTGGGGCTGGTTCTTGACCTGGCTGAAGGCCTGCTGATTCTTACCCGCCATTGAGGCAAAAAGATCTTTCATCGCCTGCGGGTTAAGCGGATCGGTTTTATTTAGACTGGCCGCGGGCGGCAGTGCCGCAGGCGCTATCGGGCGAGCGGTAACGGCAGCGGGGGCATCCTGAACCTCGGGTAGGGTCTCTTGGTAAAGCGCAAACTCGTATTCATCGACACCCGCGACTATCTCCAAGCCATTGCTGAGCTTGCGACTGGACAGGATTACCGCTTCAGGCCCGAGGACTTCACTGATCGCTTTCAACCCGGACTGCATATTGGCAGCGGTAAATCGTTTAATCTTCATCAGCTAATCCTCATTGACCACCGACGGTCGCTACAATGGTAATGTGTTTGTTGTCTGGAATTTCTTGGAAACTCAGGACTTTTAAATTAGGTACCGCATGGCGGACAAAACGCGCCAATAACATTCTTAAAGAAGCCGCGACTAAGAGCACCGCCGGTTTACCTTCCTTATCGAGATTCTTCACCGTATCACTGAGCGACGATTGCAGGCGCTCGGCCATACCAGGCTCCAAGGCAATACTGTCAAGATTTCCATCAGCACCGGCCTGTTGAATAGTCTTATGCAACAATTGCTCCAATGCTCGATCTAATGTGATAACTGGGATTTCTTTTTCGCTGCCGACCAGACTTTGGACGATCATTCGGGCCAGACCCATGCGCGCCGCATTGGTCAAGACGTTGATGTCCTGTGACCTAGGCTGCAAGTTGGTGATCGATTCGGCAATACTGCGCATGTCGCGGATGGGCACGCTCTCAATCAATAGGTTTTGCAATATTTTCAGCAATTGGCTCAGCGAGACCGAGTTGGGCACCAGCTCTTCCGCCAATTTTGGCGAGTGTTTCGCCAATAAATCGAGCATCTGCTGCACTTCTTCGTGCCCGAGCAGCTCGTAAGAGTGCTGCGCCAACAGATGGTTGACGTGGGTCGCGACCACGGTACTGGCGTCGACTACGGTATAACCGAGGGTTTGCGCCTTATCTTTTTCCCGCAGATCAATCCAAACCGCTTCCAGGCCGAAGGCTGGATCGATGGTCTTAATGCCTTCCAGAGGACCAAATACCTGGCCAGGGTTAATCGCTAACTCACGATCGGTATAGACTTCACCGTCCGTCACCGCGACGCCCATCAGCGTCAATTGGTAGGCATTGGGCATCAGGTCTAAGTTGTCCCGAATGTGGATCGACGGCACCAGAAAGCCCAGGTCTTGCGATAATTTTTTCCGAATACCCTTAATGCGACCCAACAGCTCACCGCCTTGGGATCGATCGACCAACGGAATCAGGCGATAGCCGACTTCCAAACCAATGACATCAACCGGCTGGACATCGTCCCAGCTCAGCTCCTTGGTTTCATTGCTAGGCTCCAGAACCGGCGGCAAGCCACCGCTGGCGCGGGCATCGCCCAATGCTTTGGGCTGATTGGCCGTCCGGCCGGCTTTCATCGGCAACATCGGCTCACCTAGAAGCGCCTTCTCCTTGAGACTGATCCACAACGCACCCAGGCCGCATAGGGCCGCCAACATTAGGAAGACAAAATGTGGCATGCCCGGCAAAATGCCCATTACGAAGAGCACAAAGCTGGTAATACCCAGGGCCCGCGGGGTGGAAAACATCTGATTGACGATCTGATCGCCCATCTCTTCACTGCTGCTGTTGCGTGTCACCATGATCGCCGCGGCTACCGAGAGCAACAGGGACGGTATCTGGGCAACCAGGCCATCACCAATGGTCAGCAAGGCATACTTTTGCACCGCATCGGCAAACACCAAGTCGTGCTGCACGATCCCAATAATCAGGCCACCGATAATATTGATCACCAAAATCAAGATGCCAGCGACCGCATCGCCGCGCACGAATTTTGACGCGCCGTCCATCGACCCGTAAAAATCGGCCTCTTGCGCCACGTCCGAACGGCGAATCTTGGCCGCCTCCGCGTCGATCAGGCCGGCATTCAGGTCAGCGTCAATCGCCATCTGCTTGCCGGGCATGGCATCCAAGGTAAACCGGGCACTAACTTCAGAGACTCGACCGGCACCCTTGGTGACAACGACGAAGTTGATGATCATTAAAATTGCAAAGACCACCAGGCCGACGGCGTAGTTGCCACCGATCAGCACTTCACCAAAGGACTCAATCACCTTACCCGCAGCATCACCTCCTTCATGACCGTACATCAGCACGACTCGCGTGGAGGCGACGTTGAGCGACAATCGCATCAGGGTCGCAACAAGGATAATGGTTGGAAACACCGCGAAATCGAGTGGCCGTAAAACGTAGATAGTGACCAACAAGACCACTATCGAGAGAGCGATGTTGAAGGTGAAGAAAATATCCAAGAGTAAGGTCGGTACCGGCAGGGTCATAAGGCCGAGCAAGACTAACAATAGAATCGGCACCCCAAGCAATCGCTGCCCAGCAACCTTGGCACCTTGGCCGGTATTCTTGAGTACCGCTGCACCGTCGACATTGCGGAAGTTGGTGCCGGCGGTGCGAAAATTATCTAAGAGTGCCATGGGTCAATTTTCTGTCAGATTCTATAAAGTACTGCTTATAACGCAAAAATCGCGCCAAAATGTGATCCATTTGACAAATAATAGCGTGACCCGCCCTGACGCCTTTCTCCGGCGGCTCTCGGTGGCCGAAGGGGCAAAAAAATGGCCACCTTGCACGGCCTAACTGGGCGCGCAAGGACCGCTTAAAGCCAGGCTGAAGGCCGGATATAGTGGAGCCGGCAGCGAACCCCGTCGACATTGGAACGGCCCGTAACGGGTTCGCCATTGAGCAGAATCGGTCGGTCCTTCCAGGCGTGGGGGACTCCGAGAGTGATCAGTTGCCATTCTGGCTTATAGTAAGATCGATCGAGTGACAGGTGACATTCAACCTGTGCTGCACTCTTGTGATACCCTATGGACAAGCGAGCATAACGGTTCTCTGCTGGATTGGCGGTCAGGCCATCGTCATCGCGAAACAGCATCCGGCCGTGCTCTGCCCCGTCAACAATCAAGATGCGCAATTCCTTTTGGGCACGCGCTGTTGAGCTCCGATAAGGCGCCAACGGCAATATGGCACCCGCCTTGAGGTAGATCGGAATGTCATCAAGATCCGTCTGCGCGAGGACAAACTGCCCACCGACCAGGCTGCAGTCACCGACCAGGCTGTACCACAGGCCCTTGGGTAACCAGACCGAGCGGGCGACGCCACCGGCGACCAATATCGGCGCAACCAGCAGGGCGTCCCCGAACATAAACTGATCGCTCATATTTTCGGTCTGCTCGAGCTGCTGTTCCAGCCAAAACATCGGCCGTAAAATGGGCTGGCCGGTTTCGTGGGCATCGCGAAACAGTTGGTAGAGATAGGGTAGTAACTTATAACGACGGTGCATTGCGTGCCGCACTCTAGTGGTCCATGGCTCGGCGAAAGACCAAGGCTCTTGTCGAACCTGACCAATGGCACAGTGATTGCGCATCAGCGGGTAGAAACAGCCCAGCTGCATCCAGCGGGTAAAGAGCTCCGGCCGACTGTCGTCCATAAAGCCACCGATATCGACGCCGGTAAAGACGACGCCGGACAAGCCCATATTGAGCAACATCGGCACACTTAGGCGCAAATGCTCCCAAGAGGATCGATTATCGCCGGTCCAGACCGCCGCACTGCGCTGGATACCGGCGTATCCGGCCCGAGTTAGGACAAAGGGTCGCTGCGCGCACTGCTCCACTATCGCGCTCGCCGTGGCTTCGCACATCAGCAGGCCATAGGCGTTGTGCACGGCTTCGTGCTCGACTACCGCCCCATCGATATGATGGCGCGCATCGGCGTCCAGCGTCATGCGCTCATTGAACACCGCCGGCTCGTTCATATCGTTCCAAAAGCCCTGAATACCCATATCGGTATAGTAGCGATGCAGACCCTGCCACCACTGTTGCACCCTTGGCTGAAAAAAATCGGGCCAAACCGTTTCGCCGGGCCAAACCTGACCTTGCCAAACCTCGCCCTGGGCGGATTGAACAAAATAGTCGGCCAACATGCCTTGCTGATAAACTCGGTAGTGCGGATCGCGCTTGATCCCGGGGTCGATGATTGGAATAACGCGCACTCCGTCGGCCAATAGGTCATCGACCAGCTCCGGCGTTTGCGCAAAGGTCGTTGGGTCGAAGCTGAAGACCCGGTAGCCGTCCATACACAGTATATCCAGGTACAGCGCGTCCAGGGGCAGGTCATGGTGCCGGAAACCCTCGGCTATCGCCCGGACCTCTTGAGCACTTTGGTAACTGTGGCGCGACTGCTGGTAACCTAAGGCCCATTTTGGTGGCAAAAACGGACGACCGGTCAACCGGGTATAGAGATCGATTAGCTCACCCAGGGTCTCGCCGGTAAATACATAGAGATCCAGCGCACCGCGGTCAACGCTGATACAGACCTCATCGGTCAAACTCAGATCGAAGCGGCTGCGGCCGGGATTGTCGAGAAAAATGCCCATCCACCCCTGATCGGTCGACACCGTCATAAAGGGAATGGACTGATAGAGCTCATCGGTCGCGGCGGTGTGCGGCAAGAAGACATCTGAATTCCAAAAAGTCCATGCCCTACCCTGCTTATTCAAATCACCGGTCTTTTCACCCAGGCCATAGACTGGCCAGGCATCTGGCAGTGTCAAGTACAGGTGCAGACCCTCGGCGCTGTCGGCGTAGAGACCCCGGGACGTTGCCAGCCCCTGACCGTGTCGATGCACGGCAATTTGCCACTGCTCGTCCGGCAACCAGGACCATTCGATTTGATTGGGCAGATCTGCAGGGTGAACGGCGCGGCTGGCGGGCAAAACGGCCACGCTGGTGATCAATGGTTCGCCCAGACAGACCCGGATCAGGTTGGCCGATAGCTGGGTGACCGATAGCGGGTGTTTATCGTGGTAGATGCGGGTCGAGTCGGTTACCACCAGTGGGTTTGAACGGTAGCGCACCCGGTGCTGACTTGGCTGGTCCGGCCCCAATACTCTTTCAGGTTGAACGGCAAAACTGGAACGGGTATTGAGCTCAGTCATACTTTCCCATTTTATTGTTTTTCACAGTCCCCCCATCCTATCGCCTGGTCCGGCGCTGCCCAAGGCGGAATCGGTTTAGGGTTGAAATAGAATCACGTCTTGCAGAGGGTTGAAATTGGCTCAACGGTTAATGATTTAACCAAGGTGGAGTAGCCGTATGGTGGCTTGGTGGGCAGGCCCGAGAACGGGCCAGCAGTGCGACGCTGCGCGTCACCCTATAAGCGCAACGGCAACGCTTGAGGGGCAGATTAGACGGTCAATTCGTCCTGCCAGATGACCGACTTGGTTTGGGTTTGTTGAGCAATACTATTGTACCGCTCTTCCAGTTGGTTACGGCGTATCTTCAGGGTCGGGGTTAATAACTCGTTTTCAATGGACCAGCTGTCGGTAACCACCACGATGCCGTCCAGCCGGGCATGAGATTCCAAAGTGGCATTCACCCTATCCAAAGTCTCCTGCAGCGAACTGCGCAGCTGATCCCGATTGGTGTCGTGCAGATGCTCCGCCATTACCACGATGGCGACCGGCTGCTTGCGACCGGATCCCATCACCAAGAGTTGATCGATATCGGGGTTGGCCGCCAATAGGGACTCAATCGGCACCGGCGCAACATATTTGCCCTTGGCCGTTTTGAAGGTGTCCTTGACTCGACCGATGATCTGATAGACCCCATCGGCCGACTGGGTCGCCTTATCGCCGGTGTGAAACCAGCCATCGCTGAAGTTGCGCTCGGTTTCCTCGGGGTTTAAATAGTAGTGACTGAACACCGCTTCGCCGCGCACCAGTATTTCACCGCTATCGGACAGGGTCATATCGACACATTTGGCCGGTGTGCCAATGGTGCCAACCCGATCGGCCCTAAACGGCAGGTTCGAACAGGACAGGCCAGCGGTTTCGGTCATGCCCCAGCCTTCGCAGATATCGATCCCGATGGTTTGATACCAGGACAAAATAGAGGGTGAAATGGGCGCGGAACCACAACCCATCAAGCGTGCTTTGTCCAAGCCCAAGCCACGGCGGATTTTTCCGGCCAACAAGCGACCCAGAAGCGGCACGCGCAGCAACTTGGCTAAGCGCTCGGCCGGCACCTTAGCAAACACACCGGTTTGAAACTTGGTCCAGAGCCGGGGCACCGAGACGAAAACCGTCGGCCGGGCGAACTGCAAGTCCTCGACAAAGGTTTCAAGCGACTCGACGAAATAGAAGGTGGCCCCGCCGTAGAGGCCCGGCCCCTGAATCACACCCCGCTCGACAATATGGGCCAACGGCAGATAGGACAGAATACGATCTTGGTCGGCGACCGCCAGCCAAAGTTGGTTTTCGGTACAGGCGGAGGCGTAGTTGCGATAGCTGAGCACCACGCCCTTGGGTTCGCCGGTACTGCCTGAGGTATAGACGATGGTCATATCATCGTCCAATGCCGGTGTATGCAAGGCTGCTAACGGTTCGTTCTGTTGCAGCCAGTCGCTCCACTGGTGATCGGCCTGCAGCGTCTGATAGGGATAGGCAATGCGCGGAATCCGACCATCGATCACCTCAGCGGTGGCCTCCAGATCATCTAACTTACCGACGAAAATGGCTTTCGCGCCGCTGTGCTGCAGGACAAAGCCAATCGTCTGGGCATTGGCCGTGGCAAAGATCGGTACGCTGATCAGACCGGCCATCATGATGGCCCAGTCCGATATGTACCATTCGACTGAATTCTTGGCATAAATGGCGACTCGGTCGCCCTTCTCTAAGCCTAATGACAGCAATCCCGAGGCGACCTGGCGCGCTTGGGTTTCAGCCTCTTGCCAGCTGGTCACCTGCCATTGACGGTTGACCGGCTGATAGAACATTGGCTTATCGGGATGGCTCTGCGAGCGCTGTACCAGTATCTCAATGGGCGTTTTATAGGTCATGGATGTGCCTCTTTTTTTTGTAATATTAAGACCACTTCACCAAAAATTGCTCCATAGCGCAAGCGCTAAGCTTGATGGGCTACTCTTATGTGAACAAGTGATTGCATTGTCGAGGTGACCGCATTACCGTCACCTGATCCTCTAGCGTCCCCTTAGGTAGGCCTATTTTGAGTCGTTTAAATCCTGCGCAATACGTAATTTTTTCAGTTACCTTTCTCGCCGCTTCATTAGTGGCCAACTTCGTCTTGTTTCAAGCCAGTGCGTCGCGTGACGACCAACTTGACCGAGCAAACCAGTCTGTCACCCGGCTGACGCAAGCCCTATCAAGCGACACCAGCACGAGATCGGATCAGTCGGCGCGGCTCGAAAACATGGCTGCGCAGCAACAGGACATGGCTCAAATTGTCGATGACCTTCAGGGGCATATAGCCAATTTGAATAAAGAATACCAACAAACCCTGACGATGGCACAACAGTCTGAACAGTCCTTGGCTCGGTCACGCTCCGATAATGCGGCACTCGATAGCGAGTTGCAGCGCTCTCGGCTCGACCAGGCAGAGGCCCAGAAGACCATCAATAATCAACTGCGCATGCTGCGCCTCAGTGCCGATAGCGGGCCCAGTGCGGCTAAAAGCGCTCTACAGGATGAACTGCAGGATCTGGCGAAACAATTAACCTCGTTGTTCCCCGATATAGTTGTATCGCAACGCGCTGCTGGTGACGCCGTACTCGACATCCCCTTGGCGCTCATCTTCAAACCGGCATCTTTGCAATGGGTCGATAATATCGACGCCCTACTGCGCCCCTTAGCCAGCTCACTGCAGAACCTGCCCAATGCCGAGTTTTTAATCATCGGCCACTCCGATGCCCGGCCAATCGTCTCTTCCTGGGCTGAAAATTATCCCTCTAATTGGGAACTGAGTTCAGCGCGGGCTAGCAAGGTCGTGCAATATTTTGTCGACTTGGGTGTATCGGCCGAACAAATGACTGCGGCCGGCAAGGCGGCCAACAGCCCGGTGCGAGCCGAAGACAATGCAGCGGCTTGGCAAATCAATAGGCGCTTGGAGATTCGAATCGCCAACTAAGACTGCGCTGCCCCGCTCGGTCGTATCCCGATGGGACGGCAGACTAAGCCAACCTGGCCACTGGCGCCGAAAAAAGAGTTGCATCTTCGAAGAGGGGTGGTAAGATGCGCCCCGCTCTCCACATGAGCACTGTGTCCCGTTCGTCTAGTGGCCTAGGACACCGCCCTTTCACGGCGGTAACAGGGGTTCGAGTCCCCTACGGGATGCCACCTTTTTTTGTGCATCGTAGACTCGCTTTACATTCTCTCCAGCTCACATTGCGTGACCTTTGTTGCTCCGCAACGCAAATTCTTCCAGCTCCCCCTGTTCAGATCATCGAGTCCCTTAGGGCTAATACTTCTTTTAGGCCGCGTAAACTCGCGTTAGCAGGTACATTAGCGTGACCTTCGCCGTTTCATAAGCCTCCGCATATGCGCCTTAAGCTATGATTTGGCATTGAAGTTGGTCACGGTGGTGGCCAGTTTTATAATTATTTGGTCCTTAACCTTACTTCGCGTCGAGGCATCCAGATTGTCTAACAGCGTCTGATCTATGCGTAAGAGAGCACTCACGCCTTCGGAAAATACCCAGGTGGTGCGAGGAATATTTAGGATAAAGCCAACTTCCCCGAAAAACTCACCCGGCTTAATAGTCGCCACGGGTTCAGCATGTCGACCCACGCAGACCAAGCCCTTACCACTTAACAGCACATAGAAACAATTATCGAGCGCATCCTTTTCGATAATGGCTTCGCCCGGACTGGCAACATACATCTGAGCATATTCGGCCATCGGGGCCCGTTCGTAATTGGTGATTTTCTCGAAAAAAGGAATCTTGGCCATCAATTGCAATAACTTCATAGAGGAAACTTGGCTGGTACGCTTCACACATCATTCCTAATTTATACGCTTGAGTCGACGCATCACCATAAACCAAATAGCGCATATTGCGAAACCTTTGTTTCTTGCGCACAATGGCGGGATATTCCGCGTTCGAGTGCATTTATCCAATGGTCTCAAAATGGGCTACACGTTTTCATCAAATGGCCCTATTGGTCGGGTCCTGGAGTAAAGACCCTTCTACCCAGGTCGGCGCCGTCATCACCGAGAGCAATAGAATTGTATCGGTCGGCTTTAATGGGTACCCCCATGGTATTTCAGACAGTGCCCAAACCGATAATCGGGAAATGAAGCTGCTCAAAACACTGCATGCAGAGGAAAATGCCATCCTCTTTGCCAAGCGGGACCTGACCGGCTGTGATATCTGGGTAAGCCACTTCCCCTGCCCGAACTGCGCCGCCAAAATCATTCAAACTGGTATCGCCACGGTGCATTGCCCAGAACAGTCGGCTGACTTCCTGTCGCGCTGGGGTGACAAGATACAGATTAGCCAAGAAATGCTGGCGCAAGCCGGTGTTTCGGTCGACTGGATGCCCCTAACAAGCACGGCGTCCGAGTAAGGTTTGCAGCGCATGGCTCGGCCAGCGGGTTGCACGCTCAATTGAATCTCGAGCACGGCCCAATTCAAAACCGCTCAAGCGCCCGCGATTATCACGGTCCTGCCCGCAAACAAGACCCTCCCTGTGCATTGCCTGAATTAAGCCTGATGCATGCGAACCCTGCTCCAGCTAAGGCTTTGATATTCAGCGCATGTTGAAGCGGCCTTTTAGTAAAAAACGCCACTTGTCAATTTTCTCTTGAAAACGTTACCAAGCCGTTCCATAATGTTGCATCGCCTACAAAAAACGTTAATAAAAAAAGGCCTAAATCGTGCATTCGAATAATTCTAGATCCTGGTCAGATACCCTGACTCCTTGGTACTTCCTGGCACCAGCCATCGTGATTTTTATCGTCTATGTGGTTTTTCCGATTGGCCAATCTATTCTGATGAGCTTTTACCAATGGGATGGCATCGGTGAAAAGGTTTTCATCGGCTTCGGGAATTACCTAGAGTTGGGTGAGGATCCCCAATTTTGGACCAGCCTGGTCAACAATATTCTTTGGCTGCTGTTTTACATGCTGGCGGTCCCATTGGGCTTGGGCATCGCACTCTTTCTAAATCAGGAAGTCTTGGGTATTCGCGCCGTGAAATCGCTGTTCTTTTTCCCCTTTGTTATCTCCCAGGTCATTATCGGGATCGTTTTCTCCTGGTTCTATGACCCAAGCTATGGCCTGCTGCAGGACATACTTGCGCTGGTCAATATAGATCCGCTGCCTATTTTAGCCGATGAAGGCTTGGTGACCTACGGCATTATCGCGGCCGGCTTATGGCCTCAGGTGGCCTACACCATGATCCTGTTCCTCACCGGCCTCAATAATATCAGCCCTGATCAGATTGAGGCGGCCCGCATGGACGGCGCCAAGGGCTGGTCTATGCTGCGCTACATCGTGATTCCCCAACTGCGCCCGGCGACCTTTATCGCCGTAGTGGTCACGGTTATCGGGGCTTTGCGCTCGTTTGACCTGGTTGCGTCTATGACCGCCGGTGGGCCTTACGGCAGCTCATCGGTATTGGCCTACTTTATGTACGAACAGGCTATTTTCAACTATCGCATGGGCTACGGCGCGGCCATTGCGACGGTATTATTTTTGATAATGCTCATCTATATCGCCTTTTTCCTGTGGCGCATGCTAAAAGACGAGCGAGGTTAGGACTATGTTTCCCACTCCCATTGCACAAACAAAGAAAACCACCCAGGTTGGCTACAAGCTGCTATTACCAATCGCGGTGATTCTCTGGCTCTTGCCGCTGGCGGCGGTCTTTATGACCTCGGCCCGCTCCATTGTGGACATCAACGCCGGTAATTACTGGGGTTTGCCGACAGAATGGAATTTGATCGAGAACTACACTGCCGTTTT
The DNA here is from genome assembly GCF_982785585.1 of Reinekea sp. Taxonomy (NCBI): domain Bacteria; kingdom Pseudomonadati; phylum Pseudomonadota; class Gammaproteobacteria; order Oceanospirillales; family Saccharospirillaceae; genus Reinekea; species Reinekea sp. The sequence goes on from NZ_CEYAVF010000025.1 coordinate 13,787, forward strand.
TGCCAGTACCAATATGGCGCGCTATTTACTGAACAGCCTGTTGATCACCCTGCCGGTGATGGTAGGTTCCGTGTTCTTGGCCACCTTGGCCGGCTTCGCCTTGGCGAAGTTCAAGTTCCGCGGCAACTTACTGATCTTCGCACTCTTTATCGGCGGAAACTTTGTGCCCTTTCAGATTCTTATGATTCCGGTGCGCAACCTGACCATCGATCTGGGCCTCTACGACACTATTTGGGCGCTGATCTTTTTTCATGTTGCTTTCCAAACCGGCTTTTGCTCACTCTTTATGCGCAATTTTATTATTGGCATACCCGAGGAGCTGTTGGAGAGCTGTCGATTGGAAGGCGCCAGTGAATGGAAGATCTTCTACTCGATTATCTTACCCTTAGTGCGGCCCGCACTCGCCGCATTGGCCGTGCTGATTTTTACCTTTGTTTGGAACGATTATTTTTGGGCATTGATCTTGGTGCAGTCCGATGAAGTGCGGCCGGTGACGGCCGGTATCAGCGCTTTGCGCGGTCAATGGTTGGCGTCGTGGAATCTCATCTCGGCCGGGGCGATCGTCGCGGCCTTGCCGCCGGTGGCCCTATTTTTTGCCATGCAAAAACACTTTATCGCCGGCTTAACACTGGGTGCGACCAAGGGGTAGTAAGATGAGACTATTGCACAGTGACAACAGTTCCATTGTAATCTTGACCCAGGCTGGCCAGCCTTGCATCCGCTATATAGGTCCGCGTTTGGCGAGCACGGTGACCGAGTCTGAGTTGCGTTGTATCCTGTCCGAGCCCTTGCCGAATGGCGCTTTGGACGATCGACCGCAGATTTCCGTTGCCAGCACCTATGCCGATCCGACCTTTATGGAACCGGCGCTAAAAATCCTCTGCCAGGGCCGCCACTGGGCCCCGCAATTCCAGCTGCAAGACGAGTCTGGTAGCGCAGAGCACATTGAATACCGACTCCTGGACCCTAAAACTGGCCTACTCTTGGTGTGGCGACTGGGAGTTTGTGCTGAGAATGATGTGTTTACCCTCGACTGCCAGTTTGAAAACACCGGTGCAGACCCGATTGCCATCGTGCAGTGGCTCACCACGCTGCCAATCCCCAAGGCAATGAGTGCGGTTAAGGCGTTCACCGGCCGCTGGGTGCATGAGTTCCAACCACAGGATTGTTCGATTCCGTTAGGTGTCCTAGAGTTTAAAAATATTAAGGGCCGTTCGTCACACGATCATTTCCCCGGTTTATTGATCGCGGATGCGCAGTTGAATGAACACTCGGGGTCTTGTTTTGGTTTCCATCTCGGCTGGAGCGGTAACCATTGCCAACGGGTCGAGCGCAGCCAAAACGGCCTGACGCAATATCAGGCCGGTATTGAACTGATGCCCGGTGAGTTAGAACTCACCCCGGGAGGGCGCTTTCAGGCGGCCCCACTCTACTTCACGCACACTGAACAGGGTTTGGGTGGCATCGCGCAGAATTTCCAGCGTTTTGTGCGGGCCGAGATTCTCCGCTTCCCCAGTGACCGGCCGCGCCCGGTGCATATCAACACCTGGGAGGCGATTTACTTCGACCATCGCCAATCGGAACTCGACGCACTGGCAGCGGCGGCTCAAGACTGTGGTATCGAGCGGTTCGTCCTCGATGATGGTTGGTTTACCGCCCGGCGCAACGATAGGGCCGGTCTCGGCGACTGGGTTGTTGATACCGAGGTGTATCCAGACGGATTGCACCCACTCAAAGACACCCTGGCCGCACATCAGCTGAGCTTCGGTCTCTGGTTTGAACCGGAAATGGTTAATAAGGATTCCAATCTATTTCGTCAGCACCCCGATTGGTTGCTGCAATTGGATGATCTGACCCAAAGTTCCGGTCGTAATCAATGGGTACTGGATATCAGCCGCGCAGAGGTAACCGACTATCTGTTTAACCAGATCGATACTCTACTGCGTGAATATCCCATCGAATATATCAAGTGGGACATGAATCGAGATCTGTCCCAGGCCGGTAATGGCCAAGGCCGACCGGTTTATCACCGCTATGTGACCAGCCTCTATGACCTGCTGGCGCGGCTTCGGGCGGCCCACCCGAGCGTAGAAATTGAATCCTGTGCTTCAGGGGGCGGGAGAATGGATTATGGCATCTTGCGGCATACCCAGCGGTTTTGGTTAAGCGACTGTAATGACGCCAACGAACGGCAAACCATGCAGCAGTGGGCCGGCCTATTTTTCCCCAGCGAAGTTCTGGGCAGCCACGTTGGCCCAGATAAGAGCCATACCACCTCGCGCTCGCACGCACTCGCTGTGCGCGCCGGTACTGCATTGTTTGGCCATATGGGTGTGGAATGGGACGTCCGTGAAGCCTCGGGAGCGGACAGAGAAGCGCTTACACACTTTATCGGCCTCTACAAAGAACTGCGCGGGCACATTCACAGCGGTATTCGGCGCCCATTGCAAACGCCGGATAAACACCAGATTGGTTTCACCGTTGCTTACCAGGACGGCCTTTTGGTCAGTGTTTTTCAACAGACGATGCCGGAGCTGGCCACACCCGGGCCCCTACTGCTACCGATGCTCGATCCCCAGGCTCGCTATCGGTTACGCATTTTGATTCAGCCTGAACACGCCAATCATCTGATGAAACAGCCACCCGACTGGTTGGTTGCCGAAAACTTGGAGCTTAGCGGTGAACTACTGCTGCGCTGCGGGTTGGCGTTACCGGTACTCGATCCGGAATCCTTATTGGTACTGCAACTTGATCGGGTGCCTGATTAAACACCACCGGCGAAAGCGCTCTGTGGTGGCAAGAATTTGGTCTTTTTGACTGGACCAATTGACGAGGTTTGGAAGACCTACAAAAAACTTCCGCAACGAAAAGTTCGGAGCTGCGGGCGGCTGATAAGGCGTCTGCAAACCCGAAACAATAAGAGTGGCTTTTTCGTCACCCAACAATAACAAAGGACGATACTATGACGCTAAAAAAACTTGTCACCTCAGGTGTCTTGGGCGCAGCAATGCTCTCGCAGGCCTATGCCGGCACTCTGGTGATCAACTCAAATCAATCGGATCCAGCGCCTAAGCAAGCCTGGGCTGACATGATTGCTCAGTTTGAAACTGAAAATCCGGATATCGATGTTAAGGTCAACCAATACGATCACGAAGGTTATAAGAGCGTGCTGCGTAACTGGTTAGTGACCTCGCCACCGGACGTAGTATTTTGGTTTGCTGGCAATCGGATGAAGTTTTTCGTTGATCTTGGACTCTTTGAAGACGTCTCCGATGTTTGGGCCAATGAAGGTCTCAACGACAGCATGTCTTCTACCAAGGCCTCGTTATCTGTCGACGGCAAGAAGTACGGCGTGCCTTACTCTTACTACCAATGGGGTATCTACTACAACAAGGGCATATTCGATAAGTTGGGTCTGAGCGAGCCGCAAACGTGGGATGAATTCATCGCCGTCTGTGACGCGTTAAAAGCCAATGCCATTACACCTATTACCATCGGTACCAAGTACCTGTGGACTGCCGCTGGCTGGTTTGACTACCTGAATATGCGCACCAATGGTTTGGATTACCACATCGATCTGATGGACGGCAAAATCCCTTACACCGATGCGGGCGTGAGAAACACCTTTGCCAACTGGAAGCAGCTGGTCGATGGCGAATACTTCCTAGAGAACCATGCATCTTACAGCTGGCAAGAAGCTCAGCCACCGATGTTTAATGGCGAAGCGGCAATGTACTTGATGGGCAATTTCTTAACCCCTAACTTCCCTGAAGGTATGGATTTTGATTTCTTCCCATTCCCCATTATCGATCCATCTATTGGTCGATATGAGGATGCGCCAACTGATACCGTGCACATCCCGTCACGCGCTAAAAACAAAGCTGATGCTCGTAAGTTCTTGGCCTATGTCGCACTGCCAGAGAACCAAACCAAGCTCAACATGGCTTTGAATCAGCTGCCACCGAACAAGTACGCCACAGCAGCAGACAACAAGTTCCTGACCCAAGGCAATGAAATGCTCGGTTCGGCCGATGGTACCGCTCAGTTCTACGATCGGGATACCGATCCGGCGATGGCATCAGAAGGCATGAAAGGCTTCCAGGAATTCATGGTTCACCCTGAGCGTCTAGATAAGATCTTGGATAACTTAGAGCGTGTGCGTCAGCGCATCTTCAAGTAATCTAAAAAAGTTTCAACGTAATAAGCAAGAGGTGGCCTAGGCCACCTCTTTTTTTGTCTGCGATTTAACCGCCTCGGCGACCCATGTCAGCATCTAGAGGGCCTTAGCCTGGGCCTCATCGACAACCGTCATACGTTGGCCTTGTTGGGCTGACTGATGCGCCAGCGCCAGTAGATGGATCGCCAATATGGAATCATCGATGGGGACTGGCGATTGCGCACCCTGTTCCAGGCAGAGCGCAACCTGATGCCAAAAGGCGCCATAGTTACCCGGTTTGGTGGTGACTAACTTACTCTGATGCGCCTGATAAAGGATGCCCCAATGCTCATCGGATTCCTGCCCCCAACGCTCATCGAGTAAATCTTCACCCAGTTTCAGGGCACTTTCTTGAACGTCTAGGCCAAACTTCACGAAGGAGCCCTCGGTGCCTTCCAAGGCAAAACGCGGATTGGGACCGGCGCCAAAGCTGCTGCTACCCAAGACCACCTGAAGCGACTCATAGTCGAGCCATATCTCAAAGTTATCATCCACCTCGGCCCCGTCGCGCAGGCAGCGGATATTAGCGGTCAGGGTCTTCGGGCAACCGAACAGGGCAATCGCCTGATCGATTAGATGAGGCGCTAGATCCCAAGTAATACCGGTACCCTGGCCCTGTTGCTCGCGCCAGCGTGAGCGCACCTCGGGTCGGAAGCGGTCGAATCGACTGACCAGGCGTTTGACCTGACCGACCGACTGATTATCGATCAGGCCCTGTATGGTTAAAAAATCGCCGTCCCAGCGTCGGTTTTGAAACACGATCAATTGCCGCTCGCATTGCGCGGCTAAAGCCTTGAGAGTTTCGGCCTGCGCCACCGTAAAGACAAAGGGTTTCTCGACGATCACATGACAGCCCTGCTCTAGGCAGTATTTTGTCTGCTCGAAGTGGGCGTGGTTGGGTGAGGTGATCACCACCAGGTCCAAGGTGTCGAACGCCAGATCGGCGAGATTTTGGACCACCGCAATCTCAGGATGGGACAGATGAAAGGCATCGGGTTTCGAGGTCACCATATGGGACCATAGAAAGCCCGGTTCCATCTGCAGATACGGGATATGAAAGGTTTGCGCCGAAAAACCATAGGCCACTATTGCCGTACGAATCATATAGCCTCTTACCCACTTAGGGTCCAATGTGAAAATGAATGTCTCGTTTTACTCTACCATTAGGATTTGCGGCGCAACAGTTATTCACTGCGATAAAGAGTAACAACAATGTTACCTAGGTGCGCTGGGTACCAGCGCCGCGATCGCCCACTGGACCCCAGTCGGGAGGCGCTCTATGATCGATCATTGCAGCACTATTTCATGGCCGATGCACAGCCCGGTCGCCTCAGTACGCTAAATGGGTTTATACCAATGACATCTGACCATCCTAAGGCCTTGCTGCTTTCCGGTTATCACGCGCTCAGTCAACAAGCATGGGCCGAGTTTTTAGTGCACAGTTGCACCCATTACCAATGGCAAACCATCGCCCTGCCCGCGCGTTTTTTTGCCTGGCGCATGCGCGGTGCGCCGCTGTCTCTCTCGGCCCAAAACGATCCCTTGTTACACCAACACTATCAACTCTTGGTAGCGACCTCATCGATAGATTTAGCTGTGGTGCAGAGTATTTACCCGACGTTACGCCAAGTGCCGAGCATACTGTATTTTCATGAAAATCAATTTGCCTACCCGACCGACAATCAACCCAAGGCGGTCATCGATTGGCAGATGGTCAACCTCTATGCCGCCCTGCGGGCCGATGCCTTGGTATTCAACAGCGACTATAATCGCCAGTCCTTTCTAAGCGGTGTGGCCGCCTTGATGAAAAAGCTGCCCGACCTGGTACCCCAACACCTCTGTACCGGCTTGGCGCACAAGGCCCAGGTTATGCCGGTGGCCATCGCCGCGCCGCGCCCTGGCCGGGCGCAAGAGCCAACCGGCGCGACGTGGCGCCTGCTGTGGAATCATCGTTGGGAATGGGACAAGGGTCCGGAACTGCTCTTGGCGATCGTGGCACAACTGGCGGCATGCAACTTTCCCTTTAAACTGATCTTAACCGGCCAGCAGTTTCGCACCATCCCTGCCGCCTTGCGCGAACTCTGTGCGCGCTTTCCAGATTATCTTGAGCAGTCTGGCTATATTGAATCGCGCGAGGATTATCGCGCGCTGTTGCAGCACTGCGATATCGTCTTATCGACGGCGATTCATGAATTTCAGGGTATCGCGATTATGGAGGCGGTCAGCCACGGTTGTGTCCCACTGCTACCAGATCGGTTGAGCTATCCGGAATTTTTTGCTCAGTCTTATCGCTATCAGCACAGTGATAGTATCGAGCAGCAGGCCGCCAGTGCGGTCAGCCGGCTCCAGGCCTGGCGCGCACAGGGCCTGCCGGAGGTGCCAGATTTGAGTGATTTTTATCAAGCCCGTTTGGTTGAGCCGTATCGGCAGTGTTTCTCTGCCGAACGCCTCGCCATTGCCTCGATCTAAACATTAAGCGCGTCGGTCAGGCTTTAGGCGAGACGCCAGCGCACAGCTTGACCGGCAAAGAAGGGCACCAAGGATTCGCCGTTCGACAAGGCAATGTCATCCGGCACCTGCCAACTGTCCTTGACCAGGCGAATGCTGTGGCGGTTGCGCGGCAGACCATAGAAGTCGGCACCGGAATGACTGGCAAAGGCTTCCAACTTGTCGAGTGCACCGAGATCCTCAAAGACTTGCGCATACAGCTCGATCGCACTCCACGCGCTGTAACAACCGGCGCAGCCACAGGCGTTTTCTTTTTTGGCTTTTTCGTGCGGTGCCGAGTCGGTGCCTAAAAAAATCTTCGCTGTGCCACTGGCGACGGCTGCCTGTAAGGCGCGTTGGTGAGTATTGCGTTTCAACACCGGCAGGCAAAAGTTGTGCGGGCGAATGCCCCCCACCAGCAAGTCATTGCGATTGAGCAGCAGGTGTTGCGGTGTCACGGTGGCGGCAACCCGATCGGACGCCTGGAGCACAAAGTCGACGGCATCGGAGGTGGTAATGTGCTCCAAAACCACCTTTAAGCCCGGGTTTCGATCGACAATCTGCGTTAGATGGGTGTCGATAAAGGCCTTTTCCCGATCAAAAATATCGATATGCGCCTGGGTGACCTCACCGTGCACCAAAAGCAGCATGCCTTGGGCCTGCATGGTCTCGAAAACCGGTTGCAGGGCCGCCACCGACTGCACCGCCGCCGAAGAGTTGGTGGTCGCGCCAGCCGGATAGAGCTTGGCCGCTACCACGCCCATGGCCTTAGCCTGAACAATATCATCTGGGGTCGTCTGATTGGTTAAGAACAGCGTCATCAGCGGCTCGAACGTGCTGCCCTCGGGCCGGGCGGCAAGGATGCGTGCGCGATAGGCCTGGGCCATCGCACCGGTGGTCACCGGTGGGACCAGGTTGGGCATCACCACGGCGCGCTGAAAACAACGGGCCGTCGCCGGTACCGTTTGCTGTAGCATCTGGCCATCGCGAAAATGCAAATGCCAGTCGTCTGGCGCTAATAAGCTAAGTTCTTCAGTCATCTTGGCTTCGTTTCCTGCCCTGAGGTTAGACACATGCCCACACTTAGCGGGCTTTTAACAATTCTTTAAGTTCTAAAAGCTGATCGCGCAAGGCCGCAGCCTGCTCGAATTTCAGATCGCGGGCCAGCTTATGCATCTGATCCTCGACCTTGGTCATCTCCTTGGACAACTCCGCCACGCTCATCTGCATCAGCGTCTTAGCGGCTGATTCGGAGATCGCTTCAACCTTATTCTTATTACGCGCCATCTTACCTTTGCGACCCGGCGCTTGCGGTGTGCCGTCGATCAACTCGATGACCGATTTCTGCAAAGCAGTGGGCGTAATGCCATGGGCCAGGTTGTGTGCCACCTGGGCATCACGGCGGCGATCGGTTTCGCCGATAGCGCGTTCCATGGAGCCGGTTATCCGATCGGCATAGAGGATGGCCTTACCATTGAGGTGGCGTGCGGCTCGCCCCATGGTTTGAATCAAGGCGCGATCGCTGCGCAAAAATCCCTCTTTATCGGCATCGAGAATGGCTACCAATGACACCTCGGGCATATCCAAACCTTCCCGTAATAGGTTGATGCCAACCAGCACATCGAATACCCCGAGGCGCAAATCACGGATAATCTCGACCCGCTCCACGGTATCGATATCCGAGTGCAAATAGCGCACCCGGATGCCGTTGTCTTGCAAATAATCGGTCAGATCTTCAGCCATGCGTTTGGTTAGGGTGGTAATGAGTACCCGTTCCATCACGGCGGTGCGCAGACGAATTTCTTCGAGCACGTCATCGACCTGGTTGGTGGCCGGACGGATTTCAATGGCCGGATCGATCAAGCCGGTCGGTCGCACCAACTGCTCGGCCGTTTGTTGTGAGTGCTCGGCCTCATATTTGCCCGGCGTGGCCGAGACGTAGACCGCTTGCGGTGCGGCCCGTTCCCACTCTTCGAAGCGCATCGGCCGATTGTCGAGTGCCGAGGGCAAGCGGAAGCCATATTCAACCAGCGTCTCCTTGCGCGACCGATCGCCCTTATACATGGCTCCGATCTGAGAGATAGTGACGTGGGACTCATCGACAAACATTAGCGAGTTTTTCGGGAAATATTCATACAGGGTCGGTGGTGCTTCACCGCTGGTGCGTCCGGATAGGTAACGAGAATAGTTTTCAATGCCGGTGCAAAAACCCAATTCGCGCATCATTTCCAGATCGTACCGAGTACGCTGCTCCAGGCGCTGCGCCTCGACCAATCGATTTTCCTGTTGAAGAACGGCCAGCCGTTCCTTGAGCTCAACCTCGATCGATTCGGCGGCATTGAGGATGGTTTGTTTCGGCGTGACATAGTGGGTTTTGGGATAGATGGTATAACGGGTAAGCTTTTGCAGCACTTCGCCGGTGAGCGGATCAAACAGACTCAGGGCTTCGATCTCCTCGTCGAATAACTCGATGCGGATGGCTTCCATTTCCGATTCGGCCGGATAGATATCGATGATATCGCCGCGCACTCGGTAGGTCCCGCGACCGAACTCTATGTCGTTACGGGCATATTGCAGCTCGGCCATGCGGCGCAGCAGGTCGCGTTGATTGACCGTATCACCACGGCGCAAATGCAGCACCATGGCCAAATAGCTCTCCGGTGACCCGAGACCATAGATGGCTGACACCGTGGCGACGATAATGGTGTCTTGGCGTTCCAATAACGCCTTGGTGGCCGACAGACGCATCTGCTCTATGTGTTCGTTAACCGATGAGTCTTTATCGATAAAGGTATCCGAGGACGGGACATAGGCTTCCGGCTGATAATAGTCATAATAGGATACGAAATATTCCACGGCATTATTGGGAAAAAACTCACGGAATTCGGAGTAGAGCTGGGCGGCAAGTGTCTTGTTATGGACCATAATGATGGTCGGGCGTTGCATCGCTTCGATCACCTTGGCCATGGTGAAGGTCTTACCCGACCCAGTCACGCCGAGCAATGTTTGCGCCGACAATCCAGCCTCGAGGCCTGAAATTAACGTGGCGATAGCGGTTGGCTGATCGCCTGCCGGCTCGTAGTTGGAGACGACCTTAAACGGCTTCATGAACGGTCCTATTAATAAAAAAGAGTTCGGGTTTATGCCCAAACTCTGAGGTCAAAAGTACTGCGCACTGTCGTTTAGCTTACAGAACCGTTGCGATGGCCCGGCAGACGCTATCAATATTCTTTGACGACAAGCCCGCTACGTTGATCCGACCAGTGCCGACCATATAGATGGCAAATTCCTCGCGCAGGCGGGTGACCTGCGCGGGCTTAAGGCCGGTGAAGGAAAACATACCTTTTTGCGTAGTGATAAAACTGAAATCCCGATCAACCCCTAAGGCATGGAGTTTTTCGACCAATAACAAACGCAGCGTCCAAATATGCTCACGCATTTCTCGGACCTCATCGATCCACTGCTGCTTCAAGACCGGATCGGCCAGCACGGCGGCGACAATCTTGGCGCCATGTGCGGGCGGATTCGAGTAGTTGGAGCGGATAATACTCTTGACCTGACTGAACGCGTCATCGGCCACAGTGCGATTGGAGGCAACCAGAGTAAAGGCCCCGACACGCTCATTATAGAGGCCAAAGTTTTTCGAAAAGGAACTCGCCACCAATAGCTCGGGCACCTTCTCGGCAAAGATACGCAAACCAGCAGCATCTTCATCAACGCCGACCGCAAAACCTTGGTATGCAAAATCAAACAAGACGATAAAACCGACTTTTTCGGCCAAGCTCGCCAGCTGCTGCCATTGCTCAACGGTCGGATCGATTCCCGTGGGATTGTGGCAACAGCCATGGAATACGACGACGTCGTTGCTTCGGACCTGTTGCAGATCTTCGAGCATGCCGGCAAAGTCGAGACTCTGGGTCTCGGCATCGTAATAACGGTAGCTCTTAACGCTTAGATTGGCACTGGCGAAGATACTGTTGTGGTTGCCCCAGGTCGGGTTACTGACCCAGATCGTTTCGACATCAAGCTGGCGCGCGACAAAATCGGCGGCCACCCGCAATGCCCCGGTTCCGCCCGGGGTCTGGGCCGTTCGCGCCAGTTGATTGCTAATGATATTATGCTCTGGAGCAAAGAGCAGCAGCTGCACCTGACGGCCATATTCAGCATCGCCACTGATCGCCAAGTAACTCTTAGTGGTTTCACTGTCCAACAACCGCTGCTCGGCTATTTTGACCGTTTTAAGAATGGGTGTCAGACCGTCTTCATTTCTAAACACGCCCACCCCTAGATTGACTTTCTCGGGTCGGGGGTCGGCATTAAAGGTGTCGGTCAACCCCAAAATAGGATCGGCTGGTGCTTTTGAGACTCGTTCAAACATGACATAACCCTACTGTTGTCGGTATTCTTGACGATGGAATGGCGAAGGCGTTACTTCACCAGTGTAAAATATCGATTCTGCCCGCTCACGGGACAATCGAAAGACAATTCTATCGCCCGCAGGCGCAATCCCATAGCATCTTCATCCGCGCTGCCGTAAACCTCATCACCCACTATAGGGTGCCCCTGGCCGGCCAAATGGCGCCGTGCCTGCTCTGGACGGCCGGTGACTAACCAGATATCGATCACACTGCGGTCGGGCCGGGCATCATAACGGATTTTACGGATTCGCGTTTGCGCCGGCTGATTGTCAAGCGGCGCTACTATAGCCAATTCCTCCGGTGTCTCGCCACCTACATCGGCGCGATAATGCACCATGGCATTATGAAAACCGTCGGGATCGAAGGTTTCCGAAAACGCCAAGGCGGCTTTACGGGTATGGGCCAAGACCACCAGCCCGGTGCTCTGATAGTCGATGGCGCTGATCCAAAAGTTTTCTCGTACCGGTTTGAACTGAAAATCCAAGGCGCGACAAAACGAGTTGGTGTCGCCGAAATCGGTGCCATCAAGCGTCATGCCCGCCGGTTTATTCCACACCGAATATTGGCCCGCATCGTGGAGCAATTCCGGGATGATCGGTTTGGCCGTCAGGATCGCTTCATCGTAAAAGATCTCAATTTGCTCGCCAACAAAAATATCGGTCATGGCCCGGCGAATTCTCTGTCGATCGCCCGCCAAATTGACCCGCCAAACGCCACCCTTGTTCATCAGGTCCTTGAGCCGAGTTTTGGACAAGTTCACATTCGAGAGTAAAAAATCGATCGCGATTTGCGGATCGCCCGCTTCGACTTCCAGAACTGCATCAATTTCCATTTTTTTGAACGCCTTAAAATTTAATTTTATTGGTCAGTTTGTTGGCTTCATTCTTGAGTTTTTTGGCCACGGCTTCTGTAGCCTCGGCCTCAGCCCGGCTTTTCTCCACCTCGGCCGCTTGTTGCGCGGCATCCAACTCGGCCTGCACTTGCGCCTGCATGGCCGCCGCTTCGGCCTGGGCCTTTGCCTTGACGGCCTTGACCGCATCACTGGCCGCGCGCTCGAGGCGCTGTTGTTCATTACTGAGTTTTTCGTCCAGCGAGCGAACTTCTGCGGCCACTTGCTGTTCAAAGTTGTTGATCTGTTGTTCTGCCGCAGCACGCTTATCGGTTAGCTGGGCAAAGGCGGCATCAGCAGGTTGGCGTAAGAGCGCGACTTGACTCGCCAAGGCGCCCTTCATCGCCGCCGACCAGGCCTGATATTCCGCCTGGGCGACAACGCGCAATGCCGCACTGAGCTGGGTATCTAAGTCAGAGGCGACCGCTATGCTCGGCTTCTGCAGGGTACCACTGAGTTTGAGGTCGACGCGAAAATCATCGACGGTTTTTAATGCCGCGTGCAGATACGCAGCGGCCTGCCCTGGCTCGACAACGCTAAATCGGTTGTGTGGGAAGCGCACTGACACCAGTCCACTGAGGCGGCCATCGACTGCTTTGATCTGGCCGCTGATATTGGCCGGTTCCGGCGTCCAGGATAGATTCGTACCGGCCATGCTGATCTGCCGCGCGGCGAACACCAGGCCGGCACCCTCTAGGTCAAAGGTATCGACCCGTTGGTCATCGATTAGATCCATTTGTCCCGTGACCCGCAAGTTGGCCGCCTTGGGATCGCCCCCGAGTAGCTGAATATGGACCGGTTCGGTCGCATTGGTGCGACCAGACGCCAGGTCGGTGAGCTGCAACTGCCAAGGCCATTGGTCGACTGCAAAGGACAATAGGCTTTTATCCAACTGAAAGCGTGCGCTCGGGTCGGGGTGCTCAAAGCGTACAATTTGGTTGGCGAGCCGCTCAACGGGATCCGCTTGCGGGTCCGCTTCGGACTGCAACCGGACGATCCAAGGCTTGGCTTTGGCCAGCCAATATTGGGCCTGATTGATCTTGCTGAAAAACGCCTCGCCCAGCAACAGCTCGGCGACCTTATAGGCGCTGTTGGCGTTGAAGGGGTAATCGGCCTGCAAGCGCGCCCAATCCGCCGCCGGCCCGGCTGAAATAGCCTTTAGGGCCGCTTTACCGTCGCTAACGGCGTTGTTCATTGACGCTTTAAGGGTTTCGATGCGCAGCTTGTCTTGGGCCATATCGGTGCTCAGCGCACGGATGATAGCCTGCGATGCTTTAACCTCGGCGATGGAATCCAATGGCATGGCTTTTAAGGCGGCGATGCGCTGCTGATATTGGCTCAAGGCTGCCTCACCGGGTAGATCGCTGACCGACGCCTCAAGCGTTGCTTGCCCTCCTGTTAAGGTACTCAAGGCGTGGGCAACCGCATCCTGAGTGGCGCGGGTTTGCTCACCCGCCAGAGTCGAGGGACTCGGTAGGCCCTTGCCAAGCGCGCTGGCTTTGCGTTGCGCGGCCTGGGCTAGGCCATTTGATTCGCCGCCGGGCAATGCACTGGCGACCGGCGCCAATAGAGCCGGGCGGGCGCGCGGCACGTTGGTCTGAACATCGCTGACCACTAGGTCCTTGATGCGCACATTGCCGAGGAATAGCTGCAGGAAATTAATTTCAACCTTAACCTGCGACAACACCAAGGCGTTATACCCTAGGCTGTCCGGATCGGCGATTTCGATGCCCTCGAGGTTGAAACCTAAGGGACTGAGCGTGAAGTCGACCTGAGCCACATTGACTTCGGCGCCGTTGAGTTTCAGGCCCGCCGACTCGATGGCCGATTTTAACCAACCGTCGAGAAACACCATCCCGAGCAGCATCAATAGCCCGGTAAAGACGATAAAGCCGATGGAACCGCTCCAACGAAAAACCTTCATCACACGCATCCTTAGTCGTTAACTCGTGCATAGAGTTGGTACCAACGAGATCCCTTGAGCAACTGCACGAGCTTGAGCTTATTGAGCCACGGCATGAGCGACGCTCGGTAGCGAGTAATCGCCCAACGCAGCAACAGCACGGTCGGCGCAAAGGCTAACAGCGTGACGATCAGACTGCCCAGAGTGATGGACCGGTTGAAATGCAGCACCTGCCAAATATCCTGTTGGTAGAGGTTGGTCCAAAACCCATTGAGGCTGGCCTGGGTCAACCAGTAGAGGCCGATCTGGTGAAACCAAGGATCGAGTAGATAGGCCAACCCGGTGAATAGGGCCCAAAACAGAAAGAAGCTGGCCAAGTGAACGCGCAACACAAAAGCCAGGAGGAGGATAACTAAGTTGTGTACCGACCAGAGGGGCGTCAAACCGATGACCATCGCTAGGGCGCCAGCCAGGGCAATTTGCCAGGGGCCGATGTCCGAGTTCAGTGCTTTAATAAGCTTCAATATCATGCTGATCATAGTCCGCCACCTGTGCTTTGGGTCGGTTTACTGCGTAGGGTCTTATTGATGATATGGGCGGCAGCGGTCAGGCCGAAACTGGCCGTGACCATCATCGAGGCGCCAAATCCCGTGGCACAATCGAGTCGGACACTGGTGCCGCTGGGCGGCTTGGTGGCGCAGACGGAACCATCTGCCTGAGGGTAGACCAGCTGCTCACTTGAGAACACGCAGTCGACGCCAAACTTGCCCTTCTCAGCACTGGGGAAGCCATACTCGCGCCGCAACACCGAACGGGTTTTGGCAGCCAGCGGATCGTGTACGGTCCGGCTCAAGTCGCTGACCTGAATCTGGGTCGGATCGGTTTGCCCACCGGCGCCGCCGGTACTGACCAAACGAATCTTGTGCCGGCGGCAATGGGCAATCAAGGCCGCCTTGGCCTTGATGCTGTCAATCGCATCGATAACGCCATCGACATCGTCCGATATCAGCGTCGCAAGATTGGCGGGGGTAATAAAGTCCGCCACCGGCGTCACGCGACAGTCGGGGTTAATCAAACGTAACCGCTCGGCCATGGCCTCAACCTTGAGCTGACCGACCGTATCGCTTAGGGCGTGGACTTGCCGATTGATATTGGACACGCAAATATCATCCAGATCGATAAGCGTAATATGCCCCACCGCGGTGCGCGCCAGGGCTTCGGCAGCCCAACTGCCGACCCCGCCAATGCCGATTACGACGAAGTGGCTCGCAGCCAGTCGTTCGGTGGCGGCCCGACCATAGAGTCGTGCGGTCCCGCCAAATCGTTCCGATACATTCATTTAAAAGGGCTTCCAGAGCGCAAACTAAAACAACAATGGCTTAAGTATAACAGGACGGAATTTTTCCCGTAGTGGCATTTTTTACTAATTGTGCGCAGAATGCCTGCTAAATTCAAAAGTTACCGCAGCTGGAGCAGTCTTATGTTTGGACCGGTGGATCGAGCAGGCACCCATGCCTATAAGTGGGAGCGCGATAAGGGCAAAAATCTGATTCCCCTGTGGGTCGCCGATATGGACCTGGCCAGTCCGCAAGCCATTGTCGACGCGTTAAGCGAGCGGGCTCGCCATCCAATCTACGGCTACACCCATCCCTGGCCCTCACTAAACCAATCGGTCGTTGACTGGTGCCAACAAGAATATCACTGGGCCATTGAGGCCAATTGGATCGTCTGGATGCCCGGCGTGGTACCGAGCTTTAACCTAGCCTGCGATCTGCTAGCCAAAGGTGGGCGAGTTCTGGTGCAAACACCAAACTATCCGCCGATGCTCCAGGCTGCAGAACGCCAAGGCGGCCAAACCGTCACCTTGCCGGTGCATTGGCACAACGACGGCTGGCAACTCGATTGGACCCAACTCGAAGCGGAAATGGCGCACCCGGATTGCCATCTGTTTATGCTCTGTAATCCGATGAATCCCAATGGCGCGGTGCTGAGCGCCCTGGATCTGGCTAAAATTTCGGCCTTATGCCAACAGTACGATGTGCTGGTGTGCAGCGATGAAATACATTGCGACCTGATCCTCGATCCCGTGCAACACCATCCGGCCGGCTCCATTGCGGGTTTGGAAGACATCAGCATCACCCTGATGGCGGCGAGCAAAACCTTCAATGTTGCGGGTTTAGGCTGCTCCTTTGCGATTATTGCCAACCCCCGGTTACGCGCCGACTGGCAGCAGCGCATGGCCGATTTGGTGCCCTACCCTAATTTCATGGGCATGATCGCCGCCGAAGCCGCTTTTAGCAGCTGCAAGGGCTGGCACACTCAATTGCTCAGCCATTTGAAAGGCAATCGGGATTTGATCGATAGCCGTATCAATCGCCTCGAGGGTTTAGTTTATCGGCCCCAGCCGGCAACTTTCTTGGCCTGGATCGAGAGCACTCAACCGGGCCTGGCACTCGATGAGCACTTTATCAAAGCCGGCCTAATGCCCAGTGAAGGCAAGTTTTTTGGCCAGGCAGACAATTCGCGGCTCAATTTCGGTACCGACCGGGCCACGCTGGAACGCGCAATGCAGCTGTTTTCCGACTATTGGCAGCAAAATAGGCCCTGGGAATCTTGACGCCTTAGTCCGGCCATGAAAAAAGGTGGCTGGCCCCTTGGGCCTGTTTTCTGCCAAAATAGGCCCATTCCCTCTTATCAGTAGACGCATAGATTGCCATGACCCTGGAACCTGAAAGCCTTATCGAACTTGCCAACACCACCATGCCCTTTGGTAAATATGCCGGTCGGCGCCTGATTCAGCTGCCCGAGGCCTATTTACTCTGGTTTGCCAATCAGGGTTTTCCCGACAACCGGTTGGGCAAGTTGATGGCCCTGGCGCTGTTGATTAAAACAGAGGGGCTCGAAGCCTTACTGACCCCCTTGACCAAACCACTCATGCCCAAGTCCGATCTGATCCAATGACGGAAGCGCTTTTTTGGCAACAACGACCCGTCAAGCTGACCTACAGTCAACGTAAAACCATTGCCTTACACGTCAAAGATAACCAAATCGAAATTCGCGCGCCGTGGCGCACACCGCACCTTTTTGTCCAAGACTTCCTTGCGACCAAGAC
This sequence comes from Reinekea sp., assembly GCF_982785585.1. NCBI lineage: Bacteria > Pseudomonadati > Pseudomonadota > Gammaproteobacteria > Oceanospirillales > Saccharospirillaceae > Reinekea > Reinekea sp. The sequence continues at coordinate 30,812 of NZ_CEYAVF010000025.1, forward strand.
TCTCTGGCTGGAGAAGACCTTGGCGCAGCAAGAACTGCAGCTGCGCCAGCAGGTCGATTATCGCCAGGCCAGTCAGATCCCCTTTATGGGTTTTAACGTGCAATTGATTCGCACCGACGCGGTCAGCGCAAGTTGGCAACTTGATGAAGCCGGTCTAAGATGTAATGTACCAAGTACATCGGATAACGCGCTATTGCCCCTACTCAATGACTTTTACCAGCAACAGGCAAAGTTCTGGCTGGTTAAGAAAACCCATCAAATAGCCGATCAGCTCGGCCTGCGTGCGCGCTTGGCTGATATCGGTTTGCGCAAGACCAAGACCAAGTGGGGCCACTGCACTAACCAGGGGCGGATTCAATATAACTGGCAAATTATGATGGCGCCGGAATCGGTGATTGATTACCTGGTCGCACACGAGGTATGCCATCTAGAGCACCTGAATCATTCCAGCGCCTTTTGGCAATTGGTACACCGGGCCCACCCAAACTACGTCCAAGACCGCCGCTGGCTGCGCGACAATGGCCATCGATTACGCGTGGTATAAGGAGCATTTATGTTGGATCGGCGCCGTCGACGTACCGACTATCTGGAAGTTCTGTTACGCACTGCTGCGTCATTGGGCTGGCTGGCGATATTTGGCCTGCAAATTTTATTCTGGGTCGCGGCACCGGAGCTCGATACCGGTATCGTGCGCTATCATGGCATCGAAATTCGCCATCATTGGCAGGCCCAATGGGTCCAGTGGCTGCCCTTATCGTTGGCCGCCTGCACCCTATTCACCCTATTGGCTCTGGGCGTCCGGCCGTTCCGTTCGCGCCGGCGAAGCGATCCGAAGCGAGTGCATCTGGTGATCCTACTCGGCTTAACAGTGATCGGCTATGCGGTCTATTGGATGCAAATACTCGGCAACACGGCCTAACGGGCAATCGGCAACGCCATGCTAAAGCGGGCCCCGCCTAAGGGACCGTTGCCAATCTGCAACTCCACCCTATAGCTGGCGAGTATATCGTTGACCATGGCCAAACCGATACCATGCCCGGGCTGAATGGTGTCGAGGCGCTTACCCCGTGTCAGCACCTCGACACGAGCCAGCTCGGACAGACCCGGGCCATCATCATCAACATGGACTAGCACCACGCTCTGGGTGTCCGGTCGCTGTTCATAGCTCACACCGATCACTGAGCGGCCATATTTAAAACCGTTTTCAATCAGATTGCCCAATACTTCTAAAACATCGTTACTGTCCATGGCGACAAACAGGGTTCGGTCCAGTTCCGGTATATCCAAGACCTTGTCTTCGCTCCGATAAGCCTTTTCCAGTGCACTTGCCAGGCGCACAACGACGCCATGCAGGTCGCAGCGCTGGCCTAACACAGGACCGCTGCGGGCATCGGTGACCGCCCGTTGCAATTGGTAGCGGACTATTTGGTCCATTCGATCGACCTGTTCATTGAGACTGCTTTGCTCCCCGGCGGACAGGGTACGGATCACGCTCAAGGGCGTTTTTAAACTGTGGGCCAGATCGGCCATGGCCTTGCGATAGCGTTCGCGCTGGTGTTGCTCGGCTTTAAGCAATTGATTCAGACTGTCGGTCAAGGGGGTGAGTTCGGTAGGGTAACGGCCAACCAATTGATCGGCATCCCCGCTACGAATTCGATTTAGATGCAGCGCCAGTTGCCGCAGCGGCTTCAGGCCCCAGGCGGTAACCAGAAACATTAGCGCCAGCAAGGCCACGGAGGCGGCACCGAGGCCGCCCCATAGTTGCCGCCTAAAGGTTTGGATCGAGCGATTATAGGGCCCGGCGTCCTCCAAGACCCAAAACTCGAAATAACGATCCTGCCCGGTAGCATCCTCCCAAACAAAGCCATTGCGCTGGTAAACATAGCCGCCATAAGCGCCGAATTCTTCACCGCCGGGGACCAGGCTGGGTTTGGCCCGCAACCACGCCAGCTCGCTAAACCATTCGCTCGATTGACTTTCCCAGGCGGATTGACGATTGGCATCAAGGACAATGCCGATTAGACCGGATTCAGGCGCATTAAAGCGTTCCTCCCGCAAGATGGCTGGCAGCGATAGGGTAATGTCATCGAGTTCGGCAAGCGAAAGCAGATTAAACACGCGAATAAACAAGCGCTCGCTCTGCCCGGCGAGCTGACTGTTGACGAAGGCACGATCGAGCGCCAAACCGGTCAAGCCGAGAAAAAAGCTCATCAGCAGTGCGGCCGAGATAAGCAGCCGACGGGTCAGGGAAAAGGATCCCGCCGCTGTCACTGGGATAGAACACCTGCCATATTAAATCGGTAACCCAAGCCACGCTGGGTCAGGATCGGATTTCGCACACCCTCCGGGTCGAGCTTTTTTCGCAAGCGACGAATAAAGACTTCAATTACATTGCTGTCCCGGTCGTAATCCTGAGCATACAGATGGGCGGTTAATTCCGTTTTTGAGACGACCTTGTCCTTGTGAGTCATCAAGTATTCCAAGGTATTGTATTCATAGCTGGTCAACTCAATGGCGTCACCAGCCACGCAGACGCGCTTTGCGGCCGTATCGAGCTGATAGATGCCCAGCTCTAGGGTGGCGCTCGCCATCCCCACACTGCGCCGTAATAGCGCCTTAACGCGGGCCAGTAATTCGTCAAACACAAAGGGTTTGGCGAGATAGTCATCGGCGCCACTTTCCAGGCCATCGACCTTGTCTTTCCAGTGACCCCGAGCGGTTAAGACGATAATGGGGAAGGTCTGGCCAAAGCGCCGTAACGCCCGGATAAGATCCAGGCCGTCCATCTCCGGCAGACCCAAGTCGATAATCGCTAAATCATATTCGGTTTCTTGACCTAAAAACAGGCCCTCCTTGCCGTTCATGCAGATATCGACGGCAAAGCCTTCCTTGCGGAACCCGGCGCGCAGATGCTCGACCAGGCCTTGCTCATCTTCGATGATCAGCAGCCTCATGATAATGCCTCCAATTCCTTAGCATCTAACGGCATACCCGTCTCTGGGTTGACGTCGACTGTCTTGATGCGCCCACCGGGGATCAGCACCCGGAGCTGATAGAACCAGCTATTGCCGCTGCGCTGGATGATCTCGACCTTGGCCACTCGGCCCTGGTATAGGCATTCTATGGCCTTAACAATCGATTTTTCGGTGCTCAAGGGCAGTTTCTCACCGGTGCAAGGATGTAGACCCTGGCGCGCGGGGTCGTCAGCAGACGCCATCAGCGCCAAACCCATCGAAAAAAGTAACCCTGCTATTATCTTTATCATCTCGCCCTCAACGCTTCGATTTACCGCAAAGTGGGCTGCACCTCCACTCTTAACTCAACGTAGCGGCCGGGATGCTGCGCAGTGCGCATCAAAAACTCCCGGCCATTGTAGCGATAGAGCACCTCATAACCGATCAACTCGCGCTGCTCGGTACGATAAGTGGTATCGCAATATTCTTCAACTCGATACTGCACCGTGCCACCCCGGTTACGATCGATCTCACTGCCTAACACGCTGCCGATCACGCCACCGGCGAGGGCGCCCACTAGGGTCGATTCGGGCGAACGACCGGCGTTTGAGCCAACCTGTGCGCCAATGGCGCCTCCTATTATGGCTCCAGCTGTACCCCCATTCCGGCCTTCTCGATAGACCTCCACTTCCCGAATACGGCAGTTTTCAGTCAGGGTCGTGCGTCGATCCTCACCGCGGGAGCGATAATACCAAGTGCTTTCATAGATCGGTGTGGCACTGACCACTCGGCCTTCAACGTAAAAGATCTCGCTGGTGGCATCGATATAATCGACTGATCGGCTGGTTGTATAGGTTGCCCGGTTCTCGGCTTGCGCGCTAATGGTTACTAAGCCAAGGAGTCCGCTGGCAATTATAACTGGCAGTATCTTCATAGGTCATTCCTAGCGGTTAAATATGATTTCCACCTCATGATAGGGGCACCGCATGAACCAAAGCTGAACAGTCATTTGGCTGAGGTAGGATACCCGAAAGAGCTGAAATCAGACACCGATTAACGCCTATTGGGCTTGACATGGGTTCGAAATAAAGGCTGTAGTAGACAACTTAGAAAGATGCAAATAGTGGGATCCAAACTTACTAATAGGCTTCCGCCGCACCCCGTCTAGCTCTGCGGCGGGTGTCCACAATTTCTGTGGATAACTGTGTGGACAACCGCCGTATGGGGGTACCAAAGGGCCTATCTTTAACGCTACGGCAGAATTGATCATTTTTTGATCAAAAATGATAAATCCTATATTTATCAGTTACTTAGAGATTTTTTTAGCAATAGTTTATTACCAGATTTGTGAGCTGCGTCACTTTTAACCAGGATCTAAGGGTCTTAGACTGCTTGGGGATAGTTGTTACAGGCTTTGAACCTCGACTGCAACCGGAAGACGCTATTAATTTGTGGTTTTTTGAATTATTTTCGGATCCTAGGGTCGGATTTCACGCACAAAAAAAGCGCATAAATGCGCTTTTTTGGGGCAAGCAATGCGTTACCTCTCAGCCAAGACTATAGGGTAGGCCAATTCTAACGCTTAGCCTGCCTTGTTAGTCCTGAGACGGACCCTAGTCAACCTGCTTGGGCTTCATATGAGGAAACAGGATGACATCCTTGATCGAGGGTGAATTGGTCAGGAACATAACCAGTCGATCGATACCGATGCCCTCTCCGGCTGTGGGCGGCAAACCGTATTCCAGCGCCGTAATGTAGTCGGCATCGTAGAACATCGCTTCATCGTCACCGGCTTCTTTCTCGGCCACCTGGGCTTGAAAACGCATAGCCTGATCGATTGGGTCGTTCAGCTCGGAGAAGCCATTGGCAATTTCTCGGCCACCGATAAAAAATTCAAAGCGATCGGTTATCTCCGGATCCAGGTCGTTGCGGCGCGCCAAGGGGGATATTTCGGCGGGATACTCGGTGATAAAGACCGGCCCGGTGAGCTTGGCCTCGACTGTTTCTTCAAAAATCTCGGTTTGCACCTTGCCCAAGCCCCAATGATCTTTGACCCGGATGCCCAAGCCCTCGGCCACTTCGCTGGCACCGGCTAACGAACGGATCTGTTCGGCGCGGATGTCGGGATTGTAGTGCAGAATGGATGCAAACATGGAGATGCGTTCAAACGGCAGGGCAAAGTTGTAGTCTTGGCCCTGATAATGAATGTCTGTGCTGCCGAGCACCTCGAGCGCGACGGTGCGCAGCATCTCTTCGGTGGTATCCATCAGATCGTTGACATCGGCATAGGCCTGGTACCATTCCAACATGGTGAATTCAGGGTTATGGCGCGCCGAGACTCCTTCATTCCGGTACGAACGGTTGAGTTCGAAGACCCGTTCAAAGCCACCCACCACGAGACGTTTGAGATAGAGCTCCGGTGCGATTCGCAGGTACAGATCACGGTCCATGGCGTTGTGATGGGTGATAAAGGGCCGTGCCGTCGCGCCGCCCGGGATCACCTGCAGCATCGGCGTCTCCACTTCCATAAAGTCACGTTCACTCAGATAGCGGCGGATGACGTTAATGACCTTGGAGCGGGTTTCAAACACGCTGCGGGTATCTTCATTGATAATTAGATCGACATAACGCTGACGGTATTTCGCTTCCTGATCGGCCAAACCATGAAACTTATCAGGCAAGGGGCGCAAGGATTTGGTCAGAATGCGAAAATCGGCGAGGTTTTCGACATTGACGTAGAGCTCACCCTTACCCGACTTAGCCAGGATTCCGGTGACGCCGACTATATCGCCGATATCGAGCAGCTTCCAATCGTCACTGTCCTTTTGCAGGGCCTTACCGACATAGGACTGAATGGTGCCGGTGACATCCAAGATGCCGACGAAGGGTCCGCCACGGCGCATAACCCGGCCCGCCACCGCGACCGGAATTTGCTGCTCGAGCAGGGTTTCCTTATCCAGCTCGCCATAGGCGGCTTGTAGGTCACCGGCCTTATTTTTACGCCGAAAGTCGTTTGGAAAGGCAATGCCGCGCTTATCTTGCAGTTCGGCTAACTTCTGTTTGCGCTCCGCAATAATGTGGTTTTCTTCGGGCACTTTGGCCGGGTTGTTTTCTGTTGCGTTGTCGCTCATCTCGTTTTCCTAAGCTGTTGTGCAAAATTTTAGCGGGCAGTTCACCATCGAGCGCAAGCATGACCGGTGGCCCATTGTAACGATACTTACAGACCCTGCTTCAGGGATGCGACAATAAAGGGGTCGAGATTGCCGTCCAATACACTTTGGGTATTGTGGCTTTCCACCCCGGTACGCAGATCCTTTATGCGAGAATCATCCAGGACATAGGAGCGGATCTGACTGCCCCAACCAATGTCCGACTTGCTGTCCTCAACCACGCGGGCCGCAGCCTGGCGCAGGTTCATTTCACGCTCATACATCTTAGCCTTGAGCTGTTTCATCGCCTGGTCTTTGTTCTTGTGCTGTGACCGATCATTCTGGCATTGGGTCACCAAACCGGTCGGTTCGTGGGTGATTCGCACCGCCGATTCGGTCCGGTTGACGTGCTGACCGCCGGCCCCTGAGGCGCGGTAGACATCGATGCGCAGATCGGAGGGATTGATATCGATCTCGATGTTGTCATCAATTTCCGCGGTCACAAAGACGGAGGAAAAGGAGGTATGACGCCGGTTACCCGAATCGAAGGGCGACTTGCGCACCAGGCGATGGACGCCGGTCTCGGTGCGCAACCAGCCGTAGGCGTATTCGCCGTCGAAACGGATAGTCGCCGACTTAATACCAGCCACGTCACCGGATGACGCTTCCATCAATTCGGTTTTAAAACCCTTTTCTTCACCCCAACGCAAATACATGCGCAACAGCATTTCAGCCCAATCTTGCGCCTCGGTTCCGCCGGAGCCGGCCTGTATATCCAGATAGGCGCTGTTGGGGTCCATCTCGCCGCTAAACATACGCCGAAACTCCAATTCCTCAAGCTCCGCTTGCATGCTGTTCAGTTCGGCCTGAACTTCATCAGCCGCCTGAACGTCATCCTCTTCCACCGCCATGTCGAGCAGGTCAACGGCATCGGCCAGACCGCCTTCAAGCAACAAGATGGTACTGACGATTTTGTCCAGCGTTGCGCGTTCCTGACCTAATGCCTGGGCTCGCGCGGGATCGTTCCAGACTGAGGCCTGGCCTAACTCGCGTTCGACTTCATCGAGCCGCTCTTTGCGTATATCGAAGTCAAAGATACCCCCTAAGCACAGAGGTGCGGGCGCTCAAGTCTTTGATCTGTTCTCGAATTGGATTAACTTCCACGTGGACTCCTACCTAGAAACTGTCAGCAAAAAATAAAAATGGCCTGCTATGGGGATCAGAGCAAATAATTTTTCAAAGGGGCGAAATTTTACCGGATAACGACCCGTTAAGGTAGCGATGAATCGGGCTATTGGGCGACTTTTACCGATTGCCTGGCCCTTACCCAGCAACACGCTGGGTCATTAGACAGGTTCCAGACGATTGAACATCAGTTGCAGGCTTTCTTCGCCGCGAAATCTATTACAGCTTAATTGATAGACCCCACGCACCTGGCTGCGCTGGGTCGGCCACTGGTCCAGATCAACATTAAAGGCGATCGCCTGAATCTGCTGTTGGCCGCACAGCAGGGTCATCTTGAGGTGTTTTTCGGCCAGTATCTTTTGCGCCACCAGGGTCCAGGTGCCGACAAAATAGGGTTCCGGGAAGGCCTGACCCCAGGGCCCCGCACTCTCTAACATCAACGCATTCTCTAGGGTCAGCCACTCAGCGGGCAAGCCACCATCGGTCCATAGGTGGGCGGTAAGGGCATCGGGCTCGGAGAAATGGGCAATGGCCAGATCGAACCAATGGCGCAAGGCGTCGAGGTTTTCGGCTTTTAGAGTTAGGCCCGCGGCCATCGCATGGCCGCCAAACTTCTCAAGCAGCTGGGGTTGTTGCTTGCTGATCCAATCGAGGCTGTCGCGTAAGTGCACGCCCACTACGGAGCGGGCCGAGCCCTTTAATAAGCCATTATCGCCCGGTGCTAAGGCGATGACCGGCCGATGGATGCGATCCTTTACCCGGGAGGCTAAGATGCCGATAACGCCCTCATGCCAATCATCGCCATAGATCACACAGCCGTGCTGGGTCGAGTCCAAGACCAGCCGGCCCATCTTGACCTCAACATCGTGCAACATGGACGCCTCAATCTGCCGGCGCTCCATATTTAAATCCTGTAGCTGTTGGGCCAGTGTTGTCGCCTCGAGCTCATTATCGGCCAAGAGCAGAGCCACCCCGATGGTCATATCGTCCAAACGACCGGCGGCGTTGAGGCGCGGCCCGACCACAAAACCAAAATCGGCCGCCCGAGCGGTCTGCCAACTGCGCCCGGCGACACTGAACAGCGCCTTGATACCGAGTCGGCATTGGCCCTTACGAATTCGCTGCAGACCTTGCTGGACCAGGCGTCGGTTATTGGCATCCAAGGGCACCACATCGGCGACGGTAGCCACGGCAACCAGATCGAGCCATTGCCCTAGGTTGGGAAGGTCCGCTACCTGCTCCGCGCGCAGTCGAGCGCGCAAAGCAATCAACAGATAATAGAACACGGTACAGCCACACGCCGCTTTACTGGCAAAGGCACAACCGGGCTGATTGGGATTAATGATCGCGTCGGCCTGAGGCAGACCCTCGGCAGGTAGGTGATGATCGGTGATCAGCACACGCACCCCGGCGGCCTTGGCCCGAGCCACGCCGTCAAAGCTGGCGATGCCATTGTCGACGGTAATAATCAGATCGGGCGCTTTGGTTAGCGCCAGGTCGACAATTTCCGGCGACAGGCCATAGCCGTACTCAAAGCGATTGGGCAAGAGGAAATCGACGCTCAGGCCCATCGAGCGCAAACCGAGCACAGCCAAGGCCGTGGCGGTGGCGCCATCGGTGTCGTAATCGCCGATAATCAGCACGCGTTGGTGCTCAGTGCGCGCGTTGATCAGCAGGTCAATAGCCTGGTCGATACCCTTGAGTGATTGCCATGGCAGCAAACCGGCCAAGGAGGTGTCCAGCTGGTCCGACGAACGGATGCCCCGCGCCGCATACAAACGGTGCAGCAGCGGGTTGGCATGCAAGGAGGTCAGGTCTGTGGGGACGGCGCGGGTTCGAATATCGAACCCGGCAATGGCGTTCGATACCGACTCAGGCATCGAACACGTTCTTCACCACGAAGGCCTGCACGGCCGCGAGACTGTTCGGCAACAGGCTACAACGCTCTTCGCGTTCAAGCAGGTCGGCCATATGGTGCGGCAGCGCCGGCGTGGCTAGGCCCGCCTTATTAATAGCCTCGCCAAACTTGACCGGGTGCGCGGTACCGAGCGTGACCATCGGTCGGTCGCTGTGTCGGCGACAGGCCCGAGCAGCGACGACGCCAATGGCGGTGTGGGGGTCGAGCAAATAGCCGGTTTCGGCAAAAACCGTGGCGATGGTCGCGCAGGTTTGCGGATCGTCGACGGCATGACTGTCGAATAGCTCACGCACCTTGGCCATCCGAGCGCTGTCGAGCTCGACCGGTTCGCTATTCATGCGGGTCATCAGATCGGCCAGCAACTGCCCATCGCGACCGTAGATGTCAAACAGCAGGCGTTCGAAGTTTGACGATACCACTATGTCCATAGAGGGCGTCAAGGTGTGCGCCAGTGCGTGCTTTTCATAACGATTTTGACTGATGGTACGGTGCAAAATGTCGTTTTTATTGGTCGCGACGATCAATTGATCGATCGGCAACCCCATGTTTTTGGCCAAATAACCGGCAAAAATATCGCCAAAGTTACCAGTTGGCACGGAAAAGGACAGGCTACGATCGGGGCCGCCCAGGTTGAGCGATGCGTAAAAATAGTAGACCACCTGCGCCATGATGCGCGCCCAATTGATCGAGTTGACCGCGACCAGACGGCGTTCCCCGCGCAGGAAGCCCTGGTCGGCAAAACAGGCCTTAACCATATTCTGACAATCATCGAAATTGCCTTCGACGGCGATATTGTAGACATTATCACTCAGCACCGTGGTCATTTGTTTGCGCTGCACTTCGGACACCCTATTGTGCGGATGCATGATAAAGATATCGACGAATTCGGAGTGCTTACAACCTTCGATGGCGGCCGAGCCGGTATCACCGGAGGTGGCGCCAACTATCACGGCGCGCTCATTGCGCTTGGTCAAGACATGATCGAGCAAGCGACCGAGCAACTGCAATGCAAAATCCTTAAACGCTAGAGTCGGGCCTTGAAACAGCTCAAGCACGTATTCATTGTTATCCAGCTGCGTCAGGGGCGCGACCGCCTTGTGGCCGAAGTTGTCATAGGTGTCATCGAGCATCTGCTGCAAAGCCGCATCGTCGATGGCGCCGCCGACAAAGGGCTGAATGATTTTAAAAGCCAGCTTAGAATAGGATAGGCCGCGCCAACTGCGAATAGTGTCCAGACTGTAGTGCGGCAGATCCTTGGGCACATAGAGCCCGCCATCGGATGCCAGACCAGCCAACAGTACGTCTTCAAATTCCAGTTCGGGTGCGTTGCCGCGGGTGCTAATATATTTCACTGTCTCGTCTCTCTCAAAATAGGGCCGCACAACCAGTGCGCGGCATGGCCTGACCGATCAAGGCCAGGCAGCAATGCAGAGCTTGCTACTCAGCTATCCAAGCGCTCAACGCGAATGCGCACGACCTTTTCGGTCACCGCCGGTAAGGCCTCAATCGATAAGATCGCAGCGTTCATGGCCTTCTCCCTGACCGGCTGGGTCAACAGGATTAGGGGCACCAAGAGTTCACCTTCTGGCGCTTCCTTCTGGATGATAGCTTCCATATTGATGCCATGCATACTCAGTGTCTCGGCGATTTTGGCCATCTGACCGACCTCGTCTTTGACAGAAATTCGCAAATAGTAGGCTGTGACCATGGCTTCGGCCGGCAGCACCGGCAGATCGGTGGTCTCAACACTGAAACCCAAATGGGGTACCAGACCGGGACTGTCAATATCGCGCGCGATGTCGACTATATCGGCAATCACCGCCGAGGCGGTGGCCTCGGCACCGGCACCCTGTCCGTAGTACATGGTCGGTCCGACGGCATCGCCAAACACCAGAACGGCATTCATCACGCCATTGACATTGGCGATCAGTCGTTTGGCCGGAATCAAGGTCGGATGCACACGCAACTCAACCCCTTCTTCGGTTCGGCGGGCTAGGCCCAGATGCTTAATGCGATAGCCCAACTCTTCAGCGAACTGCACGTCTTCACTGGTTATTTCGGTAATACCCTCGGTATAGACCTTGCTGAACTGCAAGGGGATACCAAAGGCGTTTGAGGCCAGAATGGTCAACTTATGCGCTGCATCGATGCCTTCGACATCGAACGCCGGATCGGCTTCGGCATAGCCGAGCGCTTGGGCTTCGGCCAAGACATCGGCAAAGGCACGACCCTTCTCGCTCATCTCGGTCAGAATAAAGTTGCCGGTGCCGTTGATAATCCCGGCCAGGCTTTGAATATGGTTAGCCACCAGGCCTTCCCGGATCGCCTTGATGATCGGGATACCGCCTGCGACCGCCGCTTCATAAGCGACCACGACATTGTTGGCCTCGGCTGCGGCGAATATTTCATTACCGTGCACGGCAATCAATGCCTTATTGGCAGTGACTACGTCTTTACCGGCCGCGATTGCGGCCAGCACCAACTCTTTGGCGACCGTCATGCCACCGATCAACTCGACCACTATATGGACGTCGGGATCGCGAACGACAGCGAAGATATCACGCGATACCTTGACCCCGTCCAGTTGGCAGGCCGGATTGTCACGCCGGGCGCCGATATGAACGATGCGTACCGGTCGACCGGCACGGCGCGCTATATCGTGCAAATTTCGCTGGAGGACATTAAAGGTCCCGGCACCAACAGTGCCCAAGCCACAAATACCGACGTTTACTGGTTTCAAAACAGGCCTCGTTATTTCATTATTAGGTTAATTCAATGCTTCGAACATTACTTAAGCCGCTCCGATAGGTCAACGGACAAAAGCTCTTTTTATGCCTGGGCAGCGCCAAATGACCGTGCTCATTTCGCAACGAGTCGTTGCAGCCCAACTGAAAATGTTTTCAGCCTCTGCAGGGGTCTGATGTGGCGATACTAGGGGCGCTAACTGGCACTCGGTTAAATATTGTGATGCTGCATTAAAACATTCCGCTCGCTCAACAAAAAAGGCAACCCGTAGGTTGCCTTTTATTGGAAAAGCTAGGCTATTACTTAGCTTTTTTGGCTGGAATCTTCTCTTTAATTCGAGCAGACCGGCCAGAACGTTCACGCAGGTAGTACAGCTTAGCTTGACGAACGTCACCACGACGCTTGACAGTTATGCTATCAACCAGCATTGAATAGGTCTGGAAAGAACGCTCAACACCAACACCGTTAGAAATTTTTCGCACGGTGAAAGCAGAGTTCAAGCCACGGTTACGCTTACCGATTACAACGCCTTCATAGGCCTGTAAACGCTCACGTTCGCCTTCTTTTACTTTTACCTGGACAACCACGGTATCACCGGGGCCAAACGCAGGAATTACTTTGTTCATCTGTTCAGCTTCAATTTGCTGAATAATCAGATTCTTATTGCTCATGATTCAGCTCCTGATCGGTCGCGTGAGCTTTTGCTCACTTTTAAATTCATCTAAAAGAGTCAGTTGTTCTTTAGTCAACTGGCGACCCTCTATTAAGTCAGGTCGTCTTTCCCATGTCCGGCCTATCGCTTGCTTGGCACGCCATCGACGAATATTTTCGTGATGACCGCTTAACAGCACATCCGGTACACCCTTGTTATCGAGCACTTCAGGCCGAGTGTAGTGTGGACAATCTAACAAACCATCGAAAAAAGAATCCTCAACTGATGACATTGCGTGACCGAGTACACCCGGGACCAGTCGACTGACCGCGTCCATAAAGGACATTGCCGCCAACTCACCACCGCTGAGTACAAAATCCCCCAGCGACCACTGTTCATCAATATCGGCTTCCAGCAACCGTTCATCTATGCCTTCATAACGTCCGCAGACCAAAATCAAACGTTCATTATGAGCCAAATCTGTAACACCCTGTTGATCCAGTTTCCGCCCTTGCGGTGATAAATAAATCACCTTGGTCTGCACTGCGCTGGCCGCTTTCGCTGCCGTAATTGCATCCCGCAAGGGCTGTACTTTCATCAACATTCCGGGACCACCGCCAAAAGGTCGGTCGTCCACTGTTCGGTGACGGTCAGTGGTAAAGTCACGCGGGTTCCAGCATTGAACTGAAACAACCCCCTGCTTTACGGCCCGCCCCGTTACGCCGTAGTCGGTAAATGCATTAAACATCTCCGGGAACAGGGTAACGATGCCAAACTCAAGTGCTGGTTGTGAAGCACCTTCTTCGATCAAAACTCTGGATCCCAATCGACAATCACCTGACCTACACCGAGGTCAACTTCAATTACAAATTGGTCGATGTAGGGTACAAGTCGTTCGCGTCGATCAATACTCTTCGCGTCGCCTTTGATCACCAATACATCATTGCCAGAGCCTGCGCTCATTACATAATCTACTGTGCCGAGGATAACGTCGTGCGTTGTTATCACCGTTAAGCCTTCCAGTTCATACCAATAGCATTCACCTTCGGACAACTCGGGAAGACGGCTTCGAGGTACACAAATATCGGCACCCGAATATCTCTTCGCAATTTCGCGGTCATCGACCCCTTTAAAATGCGCGACCATCCCCTTGCCATGACTCCGTCCCATGTCCACTTCAATCGGAATCAGATCCTGACCCTGCTTCAGCGTCCAGTTACCATATTCCAGGATACGATCCATTGGTTCGGTAAACGAAAAGACTTTCACCCAACCCTTTACTCCGTAAACGGAGGAAACCTTTCCTAAAACGACATAATCTTCTGGTAGTAACGGTGTCATAACGAAACCCTCTGCCTCAGCATCACTCAGGCTTGGGCTTTCTTAAACTCTTTAAGCAAATGGGCGACACGATCAGAAGCCTGTGCACCCTTGCTTACCCAATAGTCAACACGATCTAGGCTAACGCGAATGCGCTCTTCTTGACCACGGGCTACTGGGTTAAAGAAACCAACACGCTCAATAAAACGTCCATCACGGGCGTTTCGGCTGTCGGCTACAGATAGATGATAAAACGGGCGTTTCTTAGACCCGCCACGTGAAAGTCGAATGACTACCATCGCGTTCTCCTAGTTGGGCAAGCTTTAAAATCACCTGCCATTTTGGAATGTTAAAGGGGTTACCTTTATTCAGTGTCCAAAGTTTAAATTACCCGAGCAAAACTCGGAAATTAGCGCCGGCGAAGTATACGGAATACCCCCAATATTACAAGGATAACAGTGGACTGGGGCAAATAAGGCTCAGACGTGGCGCCGTGGGGGCTGTTTTTTGGCTCCGGCGTCGGGCCATTAAAAAAGGCGCCCTAGGCGCCCTATTTGGATCTGCAGTCTTAGAACGGCGATTTGCCGCCGCCCAGTCCGGGTGGCAGACCACCACCGGGGGCCATGCCACCCTGCCCGCCCATCATACCGCCCATGCCGCGCATCATCTTTTGCATGCCGCCTTTTTGACCGACCTTCTTAAACATCTTGGCCATCTGCTTGTGCTGCTTCAGGAGCCGGTTAACATCCTGTATTTGGGTGCCCGAGCCCATCGCGATACGACGTTTACGCGAGCCGACTATCTTGTCGGGAAAATGGCGTTCCAACGGCGTCATCGAATCGATGATTACCCCCATCTGATGGAATTGCTTTTCGGCACCTTGGAGCTGATTGCCAGCCTTGGCCATCTGACCCATGCCCGGTAGCTTGTCCATCATGCCCGTCAAGCCGCCCATATTGCTCATCTGATCGAGCTGCTCGCGGAAATCTTGCAGGTCGAAGGCCTTACCCTTTTTAATCTTGCCAGCCAGTCGCTCGGCCTTAACCTTGTCGACCTTGCGCTCAACTTCTTCAATCAGTGACAACACGTCACCCATATCAAGGATACGAGAGGCGATCCGATCGGGATAGAAGGCTTCCAAGGCATCGGTTTTCTCGCCCATACCGATGAATTTAATCGGCTTGCCAGTGATATGACGCACCGACAGGGCGGCACCGCCGCGCGCATCGCCATCAGCCTTAGACAGAACCACACCGGTGATCGGGATGGCATCGTTGAAGGCTTTGGCGGTGTTGGCAGCATCCTGACCGGTCATCGCATCGACGACAAACAGGGTTTCGACCGGCTCAATCGCTTTATGCAAGGCCTTAATCTCGGCCATCATCTGCTCATCGATCGCCAAACGCCCGGCGGTGTCGACCAGTAACACATCAACGGCCTGCTTGCGGGCCGCATCGACCGCGTCCCGGACTATCCGCTCGGGCTGCTGACTGCTATCGCTGGGAAAGAACAGGGCCCCGACTTCTGCCGCCAGCGTCTCCAATTGTTGAATTGCCGCCGGACGATATATGTCGGCTGACACCACCATAACCTTCTTCTTTTCCCGCTCACTCAGGAATCGGGCCAACTTGGCAACGGTTGTGGTCTTACCGGCACCCTGCAGACCGGCCATCAGGATGATCGCGGGCGGCTGTGCTTTGAGGTTCAAGACCTCGTTTTGCTCGCCCATTACATGGACCAGCTCGCTCTGAACGATCTTTAAAAACTGTTGGCCGGGGTTGAGCGCTTCGGCCACTTCCTGGCCCACCGCTCGGTCTTTCACCCGATCAATAAAGGCCTTCACCACCGGCAAGGCGACATCGGCTTCTAACAAGGCCATGCGCACTTCCCGGAGGGAGGTCTTAATATTGTCTTCGGTCAGTTTAGACTGACCGGTAATTTGCTTTAGGGTTAGGCTTAACCGTTCTGATAAACTATTAAACATGCTGGTTTCACATCTGCAATCAATCGCAATAGTATAGCAGTGCGGCTATATTCATGGCTATGCTCCGCTATCAAGTGAAAAGCTGGGCGGTTAGTGGCACACTGGCTCAAATTTTTAATTTCTGGACCTTCACAGGCTTCGTTATGCTTTTATGGCTCGCAATCATCACCTACTTCATCAGCGGACTGGCGGCATTCAGCGCTTTAGTTAAACAGCGACCCATTGTCCCGTGGCTGCTTTATGGCCCAGCCCTTATTGGCTTAGCGGCGCACTCGGCGCAATTAATTTCCGAGGTTATGGTCGCCGGGATGCTGCAAATGAGCCTGCTGAACACCATTTCCATCTGTGTTTGGATGACCATTGCGGTGATTTTGATCTCATCTTTATCCAAACCATTGCACAATCTCTTTGTTTTCTTAATGCCGGTCGGCGCGGCCTTTTTGGTTTTAGCCCTGTTTGCACCCCATCTGGCCAGCCCCAGGGCCTACACCACGGGCATGTTGGTGCATATATTTATCTCACTCTTGGCTTACAGCGTAATGATTATTGCCACGCTGCAGGCTATTCTGGTCAACATCCAAAGTAACGATCTGCAGCAGCATCGCTTAAACAATCGCATATCGCGCATCTTACCGCCGTTGCAATCTATGGAACGCTTGATGTTTGAGTGGCTAATGATCGGCTTTGTGCTTTTGACGGCCTCGATTATCACTGGCGGCATCTATGTCGACGATATGTTGGCTCAGCATCTGATTCATAAAACGGTCTTAACCCTCATCGCTTGGGGCTTCTTTGCTATCCTTATCTTTGGTCATTTTTATCTGGGTTGGCGCGGTCGACGCGCCAGCAAGCTAATTTATGTCGGTTTCGGCTTTTTGTTGGTTGCCTTCATCGGATCCAAATTCGTCTTGGAATATCTGCTGCACACTTTTTAAGCGACCCTGTTCGTTCGGTCATGCTTGCACCCTTAATTGGGTGAATCTCGACCATTTCCAGCCTATTTGTCGTGCAACGCTTGACAGTGACTCGACATACCGCTAAAAAACCTTAACTTAGTTAATGAGGCTTCTCGCTTTTGAACGATTTACCCTTGGGCTTGCTTTTTGGCGCACTCGCCCTGCTGTTATTGGCTTCCGCATTCTTTTCCAGTTCCGAAACCAGCATGCTGTCGCTCAACCGTTATCGCTTAAAGCATTTAGCTAATGAAGGAAATCGCTCGGCAAAACTCGCCCAGCGGCTCCTGGAAACACCGGAGCAGCTGATCAGTGTGATTCTGATCGGCAACAACTTGGTGAATATAGCGGCCGCCACCCTGGCCACGCTGATCGCCCAGCAGTTGCTCCCGGACAATGAAAAGCTCGGCATCACCATCTCGACCATCGCGCTCACCCTCGCGGTGCTAATCTTTTCCGAGGTCACCCCTAAAACCATAGCCCAACGCCATCCAGAGCGAATCGCCTTCCCAGCGTCTTACGTTTTGCGCATGCTGTCCTGGTTACTCGCCCCGGCGGTCTGGTTTATAAATGGCATTGTGCGCATACTGTTCTGGATGTTGCGTATCGGCAAGGGTAATGAAAATGTTGAGGCCCTGTCCTCGGCAGAACTGAAGACCCTGGTCAACGAATCCGGCAGCACCTTGCCAGTACAGCGCCAGTCGATGTTGTTAGGCATATTGGAGCTGGAGAATGTTACCGTTGACGACATTATGGTGCCGCGCAACGAGGTCAATGGTATCGATATAGAGGGTAGTATTGAGCAGATCGCCGACAGCATTCGCCAGAATGGCTATACCCGCTTTCCGCTGTTCAAAGGCGATATCGACAAGGTTATCGGCATCCTACATATCCGCGATGCCGCGGAGTTCCTGTATGCCGATGCACCGACCAAGGTGATGCTCACCAAGGCCGCTAAAGATCCGTACTTTGTCCCCGAAGGCACGCCACTGCACACTCAACTGCTGAACTTCCAGAGCTTGCAGTTGCGTATGGCACTGGTAGTTGATGAATACGGCGATATTCAGGGGCTGGTCACGTTGGAAGATCTGCTGGAAGAGATAGTCGGCGAATTTACTACCGACCTAACCAACAACAGCAAGGAAATACATCCTCAGCGCGACGGCAGCTTCGTTATCGATGGCACCGCGTCAATACGGGATATCAATAAGGTTCTGCAATGGGATCTCCCGACCGATGGACCGAAAACCTTAAACGGCCTCATCCTCGAGTATATTGAGGAAATCCCCGATGCCAACCTAAGCATCAAGATAGATCGTTTTCTGATTGAAATCCTGCAAATAAAGGACAACGCGGTGACCGCCGCCCGTATTCGTTATTTAGGCAAGTTGCCGACCGAATCGGACCGATAACGGTCCAGTCAGCACCGCGCGTTGGGCAAGCGCGGCAAGCCTTATAGGACTACCATTTGTTGCGCAGATGGTTGCTATTATTCGGCCCGCCTGATTATACTCAAAGCTGTTGTATCAATAAGCAATGGGCCCTGTGCATAAGATTGCTTGAGGCCATGTCGACCTCGGCGGCACATGCCCGACAAACCCAATAAAAAATAGAGAAGGAGTAGGTACTGCATGATACTAAACCATATCTGGGGCATATTTGCTCATCCCGATGAAGAGTGGGAAAGCATCCGTGCCGAACCCAATACCCTCAGCCGTCACTACTTCACCCACGCTTTGCTGCTCGCCGCCATTCCGGCCGTGTGCGGCTATATAGGGATCACCCAGGTCGGCTGGACGGTCGGTGCCAGCGATACGGTGTACCGCCTGACCACCGAAAGCGCGCTGTTTCTGTGCATCCTTTTTTACGGTGCGATGATTGTTGGCGTAATCGTCTTGGGCAAATTTATCGACTTCCTAGCGGAGACTTTTCGCGGCGATGACCACACACCCAGGGGTATTGCCTTGGCCACCTATACTACGGCACCGCTCTTTCTCAGCGGGCTGGTAGCTCTTTACCCGGTGTTATGGCTCGATCTCATCGTCGGCTTGGTGGCCTTGGCCTATTCGGTCTACCTCTTGTACGAAGGCATTCCGATATTAATGAATATCCCCAAAGAACGAGGTTTTATCTTTGCCAGCGCCATCGTGACCATTGGCATGGTGATGTTTGTCGCCCTGTTGGCGATAACCGTGATCATTTGGGGCATCGGCCTCGGACCCATCTATATTACCGGTTAACAGCTCAGCTATCAGGGTGTTCCGAGCCTGAACGGACGCCCTTTTTTACCCATCCTGAGACACACAGTGATAGACTCACCGGGTTTTTACTACACCGGTCCCAATCTTATGTCGCTTAATATCCGCATTGTCCTGATAAAAACCTGGCACCCCGGCAACATCGGCGCTGTGGCTCGCGCCATGAAGAATATGGGCCTTGCGCAATTGGTGCTGGTCGACCCGGTCGACTTTCCCAGCGCGGAAGCCACCAGCCGTGCCGGCCAGGCAACCGATGTCCTGGCCAATGCTCGGGTCGTGGCCACCCTGGCGGAAGCGATCGCCGATTGCGCGCTGGTAATAGGTACCAGTGCCCGCGACCGCTCGATCCCCCTACCTGCACTCAGCGCCGAGCTGAGTGCCCAGAAGGCTGTAGCCGAACAGAGCGAGTCGCCTGTTGCTATTGTCTTTGGCCGCGAACGCATGGGGCTGCATAACGATGAAATTCAACAGTGTCATTTCCAACTCAATATTGACGCCAGTCCCGATTATCCGGTCTTGAATCTCAGCCAGGCCGTTCAGCTCGTCTGCTATGAGATTCATAAGGCCAGCCTGATCGCTCCTACAGCGGTACCGGAGGCCTATCCCTTGCACCAAGAGCTGACGCTCTTCCAAGAACACCTGGCCGGTACAGCCCACGCCATCGGCTTTATCAATGATCGCCATCCGGGCCAGGTTTTGGAACATTTGCAGTCGCTGTTCCGGCGCGCGCGCTTAACCCGCAAAGAGCTCAGCCTACTGCGTGGCTTCTTGACCGCCGTAGACAAAACGCACAGCAAGTAGCCCCCTGCCAGCGCGCCAAATCAATAGTCACCCGACAGATCCAGGGCTATTTTATAGCGTTTGCTGGGGGTCGCTGGGCCTTCTTGAGACCAGCCAGCTGCACGCTCGACTGGGGCTGGTTAGACTTTTCAATGTGGACTCAAAAGATCGCTTGCCCAGATGCCGAAAAGAGCCTATATAGCATTCCAGCATTGTGTTTTTAGTCGTCAACCCGTTCGGGTGCTGACTACTGCGGAGCCCTTGTTGCTTGATCGCGCGCCGCTGCGCGATCAAACCAGCCCTATACTGGCGGCAGACCCCATTCATTGAAAAGGCCCTCAAGTGGACAAAACGCTCATCGTCGTTGATCAAGATCTGAATTTAGGTGACAACCATCCCAATGTGATTGATTTTGATACCTATCTCAAAGAGTATCCAAAAATTAATGAACCCAATACCCGAATTATTAACCTCTGTGATACCCAAACCTATCTGAGTAAGGGCTATTACTGTTCCTTGTTGGCTGAAGCCCGCAATCACAAGGTGTTGCCAAGCGTTAAGACCATCAACGCCTTGCGCAATGACGCGCTCAATAATGAGATGATGATCACCTCCAAGAATGATCTCGGCGAGCTGGCCGATACGGAACTGAACCGAGCCCACTGGGTGTTTTTTGGCAAGATTGACCAGCCGGCACTGCAAAAAATTGCCACCAAGGTGTTCAACCAATATCAGGCGCCGATCCTCAAGATACAACTGAGCGCCGAGACGGCCAGTTTGTCGGTGCACACCGAACGCGTGGCCTATGCCGCACTGGATGAGCATGCCAGAGCGCGCTTGCTCGTGCGCCTCGATGAATTTACCAATAAGGTCTGGCGTGATGCGCGCAAGAAGCAACATCGCTGGGAAATGGCCATCCTGGTAAACCCGAATGAGAGCACGCCACCGAGTGATAAGGAGGCCATCAGTCGGTTTATTAAGGCCGCTGCCAAACAGGGTATTCACGCCCAAGCGCTGACCATCGATCAGCTGCAAAACATCAACTTCTATGATGCGCTCTTTATTCGTGAAGCCACGGCGATTGACCATTACACTTACCGCTTGGCGATCCAAGCGGAAAACAACGGTCTGGTGGTCATGGATGATGCCCAATCCATTCTGCGCTGTTGCAATAAGGTCTATTTGCACGACGCCTTCAGTTATCAAAAGGTCCCTAGCCTTATTACCGAAGTGGTCAATGAGTACAGTGCCGCCACCATGGATTTCTTGGAACAGAAGTTTGGTTACCCGCTGGTACTGAAGATGCCAGAAGGTTCTTTTTCCCGTGGAGTGTTCAAGGTCGCTAATCGCACCGAATTGAGCGCTCGGCTCCAGGAGCTCTTTGTCGACAGCGCATTAGTTTTGGCGCAGGAATATCTCTATACCGAATACGACTGGCGTATCGGCGTCCTCAACGGTCGCGCCATTTACGCCTGCCGCTATCTGATGGCCCGCAACCATTGGCAAATCTATAATCATGTGGGTACAAAAAGCATTTCCGGTGGCTTTGATACGCTACCGACCTTCGAGGTACCCAAATCGGTGCTCGACGCCGCCCTTAAAGCCACCCAGGTGGTCGGGAAGGGCCTGTATGGCGTGGACATCAAGGAAGTGAATCACAAGGCCTATGTGCTTGAAGTGAACGACAACCCAAGTATCGATCATAAGGTGGAAGACGCCTATCTGGGCGATGAGCTCTATATGCAAATCATGGCTGAATTCCAACGCCGCCTCGAAGCTCGCGGCCGCTAGGCTGCAGATCGATGACGCCTCTTGATGATTTCAGTTATCGGACGGCCACACGGGGCGATCTAGAGTCCCTTATGGCCATCGAACAGGCTTGCTTTAGCGCGGACCGTATTAGTTTGCGCAGCTTCCGCCGTTGGCTTGCGTCCAGCGGCAACATACTGCTGGTGGCGGAACGAGATGGATTGGTACTCGGTTATGGACTGGTAGTGTGCAATAAGGGCACTCGCCTGGCGCGCCTGTATTCCCTGGCAGTCCTGCCGGCCATGCGCGGCTCTGGTTTGGCGCGCCAATTATTGACTGCATTGGAGGCCAACGCGGCACGGGCCAATCGACTGTTTATGCGTTTAGAGGTGGCCAAACCCAATAGCGCCGCCATTCGACTCTATGAACACTGTGGCTATCGAGTTTTCGGTGAATATTCCGACTACTACGACGATCACAGCGATGCCCTGCGGATGCAGAAGACTATCCGCCTGATCCAGAGTGAGCAGATCCATCGTCCCACGCCCTGGTACCAACAAACCACCGAGTTCACCTGTGGGCCGGCCGCGTTGATGATGGCTATGGCCAGCCTTGACTCCCACTTTGCGTTAGAGCAGACGGTTGAACTCGATCTCTGGCGCGAAGCGACAACCATCTTTATGACCTCGGGTCACGGCGGTTGCCACCCAGTAGGTTTGGCCTTGGCGGCGCACCGACGAGGCTTTGAAGCCGCCGTCTATATCAATACCGACCAGCCCCTGTTTGTCGACGGAGTCCGCTCCGCCAAGAAAAAGGCCATTATGGCCACGGTCCACGATCAGTTTGTTTATCAGGCCCAACGGCAGAGCGTTGCGCTCCATTACCAGGACATCAGTCAGCATCAAGTAGAGCAATGGTTACAAGAAGGCCTAGGGGTTGTGATATTGATCAGCACCTATAGGCTCGATGGTAAAAAGAGTCCGCATTGGGTCACGGTGACCACGATCGATGAGTTCTGCTTTTATGTGCACGATCCCGATCTCGATGACAAGCAACATCAACGACCCATCGACTGCCAATATCTGCCGCTGGCGCGCGATGACTTTGAGAAAATGTCGTCCTTTGGCTCCGGGCGATTACGCACGGCGGTAACCCTTAGACGCCGCGACGCGAGCGCAGTGCCGGGTTAGTCAGCGCCATCCGGCCCGATGTCATGGCGCAAACCGAGGTTGGTGGCTAGGCGACACGGGCGTCTCCAAGGGACGCTGCAAACGAAGTTGCCGCTCGTGTCGAACAGGTCCGGTTGGGGTGGCAACTTGCTAGGGCTTCATCTGGGCTGGCGTAACGAACCGATCAATCCTTAGCTTCCATCGCCGTGAGCATGCGAGAGACCAAGGTTCGCCCCTGAGCGTCGACCATCAACACCTTGGGGACTTGGCCGTTGAGACGGGACTGGGGCTTATTTAACCAAGCATGAGCCAACTCCGGCTCACCCAGCACCTGACAGGCACGGATGACCAGCTTGGTAATATCATCGACCGCTCCCGTCATGGGAGGCTCTTCCGACATATCCACCGACACCAACTCGGCACCCGGCATCGCATTCAAGACCT
>NZ_CEYAVF010000026.1:0-29249 GCF_982785585.1 Reinekea sp.
CCATTGGCAGCGGCTATCTCAACAGACATAAGAAGGACTTGATCGCCGACTCATAGGGTTGCCGCGATTGACCCACCTTGGCGCAGACCAGTCCGCCCTGCAACATGGCTATGACCATCCAGGCGGCATCCAATGGCTTGAGGGTACGGGGTAATTGGCCGGCGGCTATGCCCACGGCGAGCACGCCTTCGAGCATCTTAGCCAAGGAATTAAACATGCGATTGATAATATCCACCATGTCAGTATCGGACATAACCTCATGATCGGCAGCTAAGTTGCCGAGCTTACAGCCCATTTGCGCCGAGACACCGCAGTCCAAAAACGCTTCAATCTTTCGATAGGCGGTATCGCCGGAACCGAATATGACACTGGCATTGGTTAGTAACTCATCTGCATTGCGTTTAATGGCCTCAATAACCAAGTCGCGTTTGGTTTTAAAATAATGATACATACTGCCTTGGCCGACACCAGCCCGATCCAAGATATTCCTCGGGCTGATCGACGCCAAGCCCTTTTCCCAGAGCAGATCACGTGTTGCCTCAATGAGTTTCTCTCTGGATATCGAATTTGTCATGGCCTATTCCTGTGCGTGACACTCGACCGAGACCCCAGGCCAGCGGCCTGGGTTTAGCCTCAAACTTAGGCCGCAATGTGATTGATGGTGTCGATCAATCGATTTGAAAAGCCCCATTCGTTGTCGTACCAGGCCACCAGTTTCACCTGGCGTTTGTCTTGCACCTTGGTGAGCGGCGCATCGAAGATGGTAGACGCCGGATTGCCGATGATATCGGACGACACTAAGGGTTCTTCGGTGTACTGCATAACTCCACCCATCTGTTGTTCGGACGCCTCTTTGAGGATGGCGTTGATCTCTGCCACAGTGGTGTCGGCGCCGACATTGACCACCAAATCCACCAGTGAGCCGGTGATAACCGGCACCCGAACCGAATAGCCGTCCAGTTTGCCATTCAACTCTGGCAACACCAGACCAATGGCCTTGGCAGCGCCGGTCGAGGTTGGGACCACATTCACCGCGGCAGACCGAGCGCGACGGGGGTCCGAATGAGGTCCGTCTTGTAAGTTTTGGTCCTGAGTATAGGCGTGTATCGTGGTCATAATGCCCGAGACAATACCAATCTTATCGTGCACCGCCTTGACCAGCGGAGCTAGGCAGTTAGTGGTACAGGACGCATTGGAAATAATATGGTGTTTCGCTGGATCGTATTGGTCATGATTAACCCCATACACCATGGTTAAATCTTCGTTCGTCGCCGGCGCCGAGATAATAACTTTTTTTGCCCCGGCAGCAATATGTGCCTTGGCCTTCTGCGCATTGGTGAAGATGCCGGTCGATTCGATAATAATATCAGCGCCGACCTCGCCCCAAGCCAGATCTTTGGGGTCACGCTCGTTGGTGACCCGAATCTTATGCCCATCTATAATTAACGCATCATTTTCGACGATGATCTGTTTGGAAAACTTACCAAAGGCCGAATCGTATTTGAGTAGATGCACGAGTTGTTTAATATCGGCCAAGTCGTTTATCGCCACGACGCGAATATTGGCGTCCTTGCGCTCCACCAAAGCACGAAAAAAACATCTGCCTATGCGGCCAAAGCCATTAATACCTACGTTTGTCATCTGTTTTCATCCTTTACTATTGAGTTGAATTTAAAACCCGATTGTCTGTTTAGTATAGGCAACCATCGGTTAACTGTTGCTAAAATAGTCGGTCAGTTGCAGGTTTGGAATAATATCGGCAGCCAATACTATTAGTGCCAACCCAGATTCCTGCCGTGAGTGGAGCCTAGAGCCCCGCTGTGATCTCTGGGTTGATGATTCAAGTCCGGGGCTTACAGCTTGTTGAATTTCTTATTGAAATCGTCCGCGCGAAAACTGAAACGGTGAATATCTTTCAGCGTCAGAGGGATATCAAAACGAAACCATTCTGAAAAAAACTCGGAGTAGTCCAAGTTGGTCTTACGAGCTAAGGCGCGTTGGCGCAGGAATTTAAACTTATTGCTTAAATTCATTTTTATGCCATAGAGTATATGTGACGAGGGTAGGGTGATGGGTATTTCACGGATCGATCGGGCCGCTGAATCGGGCATAGCATGCGGGCCCTCCAGACGATATTGGCTCGGCACCAATGAACCAGCGAACAGGCGCACAAACAGGCCGGGCTGTAATATATAACGAGCGGTGTGTACCTGGCATCCGATCAGTTCAGCTAAGTTTTCCAGATGACGTTTCCAGCCGACGACGGTATTTAAGGTCGGTGAGTTTTTCGAATAGAATTCATGGTAAAACTTTTGGTCAGCCGCGATCCGTTGTTGTGCATCGGCGGGGATTTTGCGCTTACCCGAGACCAATAGTGCAAAATATCGAGCGGCCATTTCTGAACAGGCCGGTATGCCTCCGGTAACCGGTCGGGCCCAGCCGATAAAGGCACAGTTGTGTAAGTCTGTTGGAATCGAGTTCATAAATAAATTTCTAACATTGTTATCCTTAAGCTGAAATCCTTCGATAAAATCAAAGTTCTCCTTATAGCCTGTGGCGAACATAACCAGGTCAATGTCCTTGCGCGTACCATCATTGAAAATTACCTGGTGCGCGGTGAATCGATCGATACCCGACGCGTTAACCTGAATCTTGCCATTGATGATATTGGGCACGAAGGTGACATTCTTGGTGGCAAATCGACGTCCCTTCGATAGGTAATTCCAGGCCTTAATAAGCTTTACGTTTTCCGTGCTCCCAGGAGTGTTTAGGTCGAGCATGTTTTGGCTTGTGTCCTGATCAAAGGAATCCATCTTGGCGCGATCACGCTTAAACAAAAATGGCCTTAACAACAGGTAATACAGCAACAACATAAGATATGAGATTGCGCTCTCATGTTTGGGGGTGTGATAGTCATGATGCAGTCTAGAGGTCCAAGCATCGGATGAAGAATGGTTGAGATTGCGTGGTATCAGGAACGGGTAGGAGCGCAATGCGAGGTGACATTCATCGGCTGTCTCGGAAATCTCCCGAGTAATATCGGCCGAGCTCTCGCCCAGGCCAACACAGAGTACGCGCTTGCCCTTAGCCATATCGCTAGTGTTGTATTGTGAGCCATGGCTTATTTTACCGGCGA
Source organism: Reinekea sp. (assembly GCF_982785585.1). Classification (NCBI taxonomy): domain Bacteria; kingdom Pseudomonadati; phylum Pseudomonadota; class Gammaproteobacteria; order Oceanospirillales; family Saccharospirillaceae; genus Reinekea; species Reinekea sp. Next base: position 3,137 of record NZ_CEYAVF010000026.1, read on the forward strand.
AGCTCTCCAGGCCCTTGATGTTGGGAATGTTGGCAATCTGGTGCGTGCCGGAGCAAACGGCCAACGCATCGAACTGCTGTACTTGCTCAGCCCCGTTGGGGTCCTGTACTGTCACTTGATAACCATTAGTGCCTTGATTGACCGGCACAACCTTGGTCACCGTATGTTGGAGGTTTATGTGGGGAGCTAGATTAAATTTATCGATGTAGTCGCTTAAATATTGACGGTATTCGGTGTGGTGCCAATGACGTCGTCGCCCGGTGGGAGGGAGATCTGAAAAACACATCAGATAATTTGAAATAGTCAGCACGGTGTTCTTATAAACCCCGTTAACCAACCCAGACTCGACTGCCGAATCCTGATCCTTTTTGTAATTAAAAACGCCGCCCATATCGGCCGAGCGCTCAAAGCAAACGGGCACGTGACCCTCGTCCAAAAGTTGTTTGATCGCGGTAATGCCCGATGCGCCACCGCCAATAATACATACCCGTTTCTGCGTCGTGCTATTCATAGTGCTTCCTTTGAGTGTGGTGCCTGTGGTTGGGTCAGTTGGCAATAGAGGTCATCTGTTTTTTGCGCCATCTTGAAGTCAAGCGGTCGTAAGCCGTTACAACTGTGGGTAAACCAGATAACGTCGACTTCGCCCCAGCGCAGGCGAATTTCTGGATGATGTTGGTAGCTTTCAGCCAGCTCTGTTATTTGATTGGCGAATTGAGTGCCAACCCTGAAGTTGTTTAGGTGATACGATTTTTTAAGGACCAGGGCATCGACCTGCTGAGCGATTTCCCAGTTATCAAGCCGGCTGCCGTAATCGGCAACTTCGCTGTCAGTTAAGGCTTTGGTCACTCGGCAATGAGAGCTCATGTTAAACATTCTCCAATTGGGGTGATTTGGTTTGCGCGGCCGCATCAAGCGCCTGCTCGATACTGCTTGTCAGTTCCGACTGGGAAATTGTCGCCAGATATGCCAAGCTCGGCACCTGATAATAGGTCTTGGTGAGTTCGTCAATGCGGTATGAATTCAACACCATGTCTGGAATCGAAAAGGGCCGTAATTCTGCCTGTTGGCCAGATGAAGCGTGTAGAATTTCCTTGGGCGAGGAGATGGTGGACGCGCCATAAAGCCGATTTTGACCGCTAGCGTCTTGCAGGGCACCGGTTTCGCAGGTATACCAGTACACCGCTGCCAGAGCCTTTTGGAACGCTGCGGTCTGGCCCACACCGGTCTTGCCAATGGTTTGGCTAAATGCGGCGTAACTTGGGTGCATCAATAACGGACCATGGCCAAACACTTCATGAAAGATGTCCGGTTGACTAACAAACTCCAGATCTTCTCGGGTACGGATAAAGGTCGCAGCTGGAAAACAGCAGTCACCGAGCATGGTGAAAAAATCATCGAATGATGTCATGCCGTCCACCGCGGTTAACTGCCAGCCGGACTCGGCTGCCAGCTTTTCATTCACCTCAGCCAGTTGTGGCACTCGCTCAGGGGGCAGGTCGAGGGCTGTGAGGCAGTGGATAAATTCATCACAGGCTCGGCCCGCTAACATAGCCAATTGGGTTTCCAGGAGCGTGCTCCAGATTTCATCTTCTGCGGCACTGTAATGCCGCCATCCATCGCTATCGGCGACCTTAGATTGATAGGCTGACATATTTCACCTCCACCGGTCCGTCAAAAGGACCGCCTTGTGCGTTGTGCTCCTGAACCAGCTGACTGACCAACTCGGCACAGGCCCCGCAGCCCGAAGCAGCCTTGGTTTGCGCGGCTATATCTAAGGTCGTCGCCTGTGGCGTATTGCGCAGCGCTTGCGCTATTGTCGCGCTCGTTACTTGGTGGCAACGACAAACCAGGCCATTTCGTCCGACCCTCAAATGGGGCGTCGGTTTCTGGTAATAACCACCCAGAGCCGTCCATTGAGAATCCTCAAAAAGCGCTGCCAGATCGTGCCGTTGGCCTGCGCTCAGGGCGTCTATCTCGGTGTAATAGAGATACTGGCCTAAGGCGTCCCCGCTGGGTATGGGCACAATCGATCTAAAGTTGATTCCGCAGCGTTGCTTAGCTGAGAAATAATTCAGGGGTGAATGGTTTTTTACCGCCGGTCGGAACAGTGCCAAGTGAACGTTATGCGTGATGTTGGGCCGAGTAGTAGCATTGGGCCGCGTTAGAATTAAGAAACGAGTTTGATTCTTACGAACATTATTGACGTCTGGCATCAAACCATGACCATCTGCTGCCTGGGCCAAATAGTGTGGAATCACCGCGCCGACAGCGCCATGGTGCTGTTTTTCTAAAAACAGTTGATAGGAATGGGCATTGCTATAGGACAGACAAACCTTCGCATCGCGCATGGACGATAAGAAATGTGATGTTTGGCTACGCGCGACCGGGTGCACAAATAGCGATTCTATGTCGTTAAGTTCTGGGCAGTTATAAATAAATGAAAATTGAATATTTAAGCTCAACTGGTCGATAACTTGAAAGCCAGACGCGATGACACCCTGAATATTTGGGCTAATAAAGCCTTCGCAGGTGTTTTCAATAGCGACAATTATGTGATCATAGGTCTGTAGGGGTTGATGCAGAAAATCCTCGACGTTATCAAAGTACAGGACATCTTGAATTTGAGTATTGCGCTGTAGGTATTGTGTTGCGGCCTTGCTCGAATAGGTTCCGATCGGACCTAAACAGGCTAGCCTAGCTGATTGAGTCATAGTGAAAACCCTCTCCCTTAGTATGCATAGACCTGATAACAGCTGTATCAGGAGCAATAAATACGCTACCGATACGATGTCCTGTTATAAGCCCAGGTCCGTTCCCTATTGGTGTGTGCCGGTTTAACCCTGCTGCTACATCCTAAGCCGCAGAGCGTATGTATTTTGTTGGGTTGGCGCGCGCAATCTGCATAAACTCTTCGCACACAACCGCTCGAGCATGCAGACATTTGGTCGCCTCAGAAACAATTTTATGTTCGTCGCCATCCTTCATATTGCAGGCCAAGACCATTTTTGCATCATCGGCGTGCATTTCATCCCGTTCCCCATGACGGTCAAAGAAACGCCAATCCAAATCTTTGTCGGCATAGGCGTCTGCCACCGATTTGCGCATACACGGAAAATGATTTGGAATGGTTTGTTCACCGCCAATGCCCAGCCATGTCAGGCCGATGACTACATCATTGGTGGCGTTTAGCAGGGCGTCGTTGAGCACTTCAATGGAATCCATCTGGGGCAATGATGCGGCAAAATCAGGTGCCAAGCCCATTGACGACATCATGTCGCAGTACAGGCGATAGTGGCATTCCTCAAATACACCCATGCCCATCTCTTCATAGAGGTTATCAAAGAGCATATAACGACTTTCCAGATCATTTGTTGCACCCAGCAGATTGGACAGGGCTTTGGTAAAGACCGCTATATGCTTAGAGTATTGAGCCGTAAAGAAGGCCACGAACTCGGGGGTGAAATAGCCGTCACGCAACTTTATAAAAAATTCATGATCGAGAAATCGATGCGAGAGCATTTCCTGCTCGACGCGGGTGATATAGGCGATGCGTGTTTGAATCTGCGACGATTCTATTAGGGCTGGATCATAGGGGTTGGTCATGTGTTCCATGTTAAAGTTCCTCTTCCATGGCGTTCAAAAAACGAGCGCAGTTTAGTACTGCGTACTCGATCGTTACCTTTATAACTCGTTGTGCATGCCGCGCATGTTGAGGATCGATCAACAACGCCATCTGCTCTTGCGAGTCGATTATTTCCAATGTGCCGTTTACCTTAATGCGCTGTTGATGGCGAAAGTTTATAAACAAAATGCCGATATGGCTGTTTTCGATCATATCGCCGGTGCTGTGCAGCAAACCGTTGCCGGCATAGTCGGGAAACGCAAGGGTCTTGTCGTCGATCACGGTAACAATACCCCGGCCACCGCCGCGAAAATTACAATTACACTGGCCAGCAGCATTGGATGTGGAAATAAAGAAGTAGGGGCATGCCTCAATAAACTCCTTAAAGCCGGGCCAGAGCCGAGTGGTATCGTTTGGATTGTTTGGATAATCAATCAACGACTTGGCCATCTGAGTTGTTTGGTATCTAGCCTGAGCGGCGACTTGGCCGGTGGAGAAGTTTTCCGAATTAAGTGGCTTGTCCATGCTGACTCCATTCCATACCAGTAGGTATTTTTATCCAGTTTAAATTCGATAAGTCTAATTAATAGTCTGTTAAATATGGCGTTAAGGCTTGTATTTGGGTGTATTCATCTAAATATTTCAGGCATAAATATACATAGCTGTAAGTATGTTTATCAAGAAAAATAATAAATATTTTCGCAAAAAAACAAATAATAAAATTAATAATATAATTTATAAGTAGAGGTTTATGGTCATTGATATGCCAGGCTGGCCAAGCGCCTCTCTAGTTTTATGGCCTTGGTCTGGTTGTCAAAAAAGCATGTTATAAAATCTCCACTATAAATAATTATTATCTTAATATTTTTAATTTAAAAAAATAATCCACCCTGTTCTTTTTTAGGCCGTCGTTGTGGGTCGGTATTGTTTTATATGCTGCCTGTGCTGGGTTATGTTAAGCCGATCGAACTGGCGCAGGGACGGATGTTTTGAAGATAAAAGCCTTTATAGATGGTCAATTTGGAACGACAGGTCTGGAACTCAAGGAAAGGTTGATCCGTCATCCCAGCGTTGAACTGATCGAAATTGACTCAGCACAGCGCAAGCACACGCCTGTGCGCAAGGCGGCGATGCAGGATGCGGATGTGGTGTTTTTGTGTCTGCCTGATGCCGGCAGTCGCGTAGCGAGTCAATGGATAGACCCCGACACAACGGTCGTTATCGATGCGTCCAGCGAGTTTCGGACCCATAAGGACTGGGTCTATGGTATTCCGGAATTGGTTGGAGCTCGCGAGGCCTTAAGAGTTGCACCACGCATTGCTAACCCTGGTTGTTACCCCACCGGCTTTGCATTGCTGATTCAGCCTCTCGTTCGGGCGGGCATTGTGCCTAAAAATTACCCATTGAGCGTGCAGGCGATTACCGGCTTCAGCGGGGGCGGGCGGGCGATGATTGACGAGTATGAGGCGATGCCAGATGACCAGAGGGTTCATGCAGTGGCGGCCTATAAAAGTTTAGGTCTAGACCACAAGCATTTGCCCGAAATGCAGCACGTCAATGGCCTAGATATGGCACCACTCTTTGTTCCGACCGTGGGTGCTTTTAAGCGCGGCATGTTGGTGAGTGTGCCACTGCAGCAAAGCTGGTTAAACGGCGATGCCCAGACCATTCAGGAAATTTATCAACTATCTTACCAACACGAAGCCTTCGTTAGATTACATCGGCTTAATGATTATGACGCACTGCACAACGGTTATCTGCAGGCCACGGCCTCTAACGGCACCAATGATGTCGAGTTGTTTGTCTATGCCAAGCGCGGGCAGATATTTTTGAGTGCCCGATTGGACAACCTGGGCAAGGGCGCCTCCGGTGCTGCGGTGCAAAATATGAATTGCCGTTTCGGTTTCGATGAAGGCCTAGGGCTCAAAGCTTGAGGGTGCCGCGTTACCCTAATCGGTCGGGATTTGACTAAGCCAAGGGTCATGTCGCCAAAAAAAGGATGTTCTAATCTTCACACCATAGCAGGGAGCTTTTATTTATGAGAATTTCACGCTTTAGCGACGACCAAATTGCCGATATCTTACAACAGGATAGGGCCGGGGTCAGGGTTGTTGACCTATGCCGTACGCATCGCATCAGTTCGGCAACCTTTTATAAGTGGCGCGCTAAGTTCGGTGGTGTCGGCGAATCGGGTGTCAAATACATCAAGGAGTTGGAGGGCGAAGTTCGACGTCTGAAAAAACTGTACGCCGATGAGAAAATCAAGGCTGAGATGGCCAAGGCGATCATCGTAAAAAAGCTTTAACGCCAGCTCTGCGGCGTGAGCTGGCCAAGCATGCCCAAGTCGACTTCCAAGTGAGTACCCGCCTGCTCTGTGATGTTTTTTCGATCAGTGCAACCTGTTATCGATATGACGTCTAGGCCACTAGTCAGATCGTTTAGCTAGGGCCGACTCACCGTGGCATTGTCGCAGGGCATGACGTTTATCAAAAAATATCACGGTTTAGTGGCTTTATTTTAGAGCCCTGTCACATGTTCGGCCTTTCCCCCATTGGCATCCAGACCGTCTCAAACGATATTAGGCGCGCTTGTTGTGGTGTCCATCGGTATGTCATACGCGCCCGTTCAGCCACTGTCATAAAGCACTGTTTAGCGAACTCACTTTAGCGATAGGGATCCATTATGAATAATACTCAGCGTCAACTGGCCTTCGCCATTGGCCTGTTATCATCGACTGCCGTATTGGCGGCCGAGCGGGTAACAGCCACGGACGCTCATTTTGCACAGGGATTGGCCGGCGTAACGAGCGACCAAGTAGAGCTAGTCACCACTGTGGATTTGGGCAATGGCACCACCCTCGAGAAGTATCGACAGCACTATAATGGCATCCCGGTATGGGGCAGTGCCTTGACTCGCCAAAAAGCAGGCGCGGCGCCGGTCCAGATCCAAGGTCAGTTTGTGCAGGGTATCAATACGGACGTGGCCACTGTGGTCCCGCAGCTTGGTGCCAAAGCGGTGCTGCAACAGGCCATGCAAGATCGAGTGCTGCAAAGCCAGGGCGTGTCGCTCGGTAGCGTTGATCTGGCACGCTATTATGATGCGGCTGAAAATAAACAGAGCGAGCTGTGGATTCAGTTGGATGCCAATGACCGCGCACAGCTGGTCTATTTGGTTTCTTGGGTGGAATACGGCGATCAACCGACTCGTCCGACCCTGATTATCGATGCCCAATCTGGCGAGGTGTTAGACCAGTGGGACGCCCTGTCTCATTTGGATGCCAAGGGTCCGGGCGGCAATGAGAAAACCGGTCAATATTATTTTGGTCCTAGCGATAGTGGCTTCGACTATCCACCGCTTATAGTCGACGACAATTGCCGAATGGACACGGCCAATGTCGAGACCATCGATTTGAATCATGGTACATCTGGCGGGACGGTCTTTCAGTTCGGCAGCTGCCCGACAAACGGTGTGCCGGAAAATACCTATAAATACATAAATGGTGCCTATTCACCCCTTAATGATGCCCACTATTTTGGCAACGTTGTCTTTAATATGTACTCCGGTTGGTACAACACCGCGCCCATCAGCCAAAAACTGCGCATGCGCGTGCATTACAGTAACAACTATGAAAACGCCTTCTGGGACGGTAGCCAAATGACCTTTGGCGATGGCGCTTCAACCTTTTATCCATTGGTCAGCCTGGATGTGTCCTCCCATGAAGTCAGCCATGGCTTTACCGAACAGAATTCTGGTTTGCGTTACGCCGGCCAGTCCGGCGGGATCAACGAGGCCTTTTCCGATATGGCCGGCGAGGCAGCCGAGTATTTTATGAAAGGGTCGAATGACTGGTTGGTTGGTGCGGATATTTTTAAGCAGGCCGAAGGCTCGTTGCGCTATATGGAAGATCCGACTCGCGATGGACGCTCTATCGGTCATGCTTCCGACTACTACGAAGGCATGGATGTGCACTACAGTTCAGGCGTCTACAACCGAGCTTTTTTCCTGATTGCCCACACCTCCGGTTGGGACACGCGCAAAGCTTTTGATATCTTCGTGCGCGCCAATCAGGTCTATTGGACTCAGAATACCGACTATATCACCGGCGCTTGCGGTGTGCTCAGTGCCACCAGCGCCCTGGGCTATTCAATCGCCGATGTGGCCACCGCCTTCGATAATGTCGGCGTGCCGACCGAGTCCTGTGGTAGCGGTCCGGAGGTGACCGAACTGGTCAATGGCGTGCCGGTGACCCAGCTGTCGGGAGTGTCGGGTACTAGTCTGTTCTTTACCTTCGACGTGCCAGAGGAGGCTAGCAGTGTATTGTTCCAATTGGCCGAGGGTACCGGTGATGCGGATCTGTATGTGAAGTATGGCAGCATGCCGACCTTGACGGACTACGATTGCCGTCCCTATACCTCGGGCAACAATGAAAACTGCGCCTACGATGTCGCCCAGGCCGGTACCTACTATGTCTTAGTGCAGGCTTACCGGAGCTATAGCGGCACCCGCCTGACGGCCAGCTATGAGATTGACGGTGGTGATACCAACTCGGGCACGGAAGTGAATCTCTCGGCCCCTCGCCAAGGTTGGCTCTACTACAGTGTCGAGATCCCCGCCGGGCGAGCCACCTTCGATGTCGATATCAGCGGGGGTATTGGTGATGCGGACCTCTATGTCCGTCAAGGTTCAAAACCGAATCCGGGCAGCTATGACTGCCGACCCTTTGCCAATGGCAATAACGAGCGCTGCCATTTCAATAATCCGGCACCGACGACTTGGTACATTGGTATCCGCGGCTATACCGCTTTTGAAGGGGTTATGCTCAACTGGATCCACGAGCCGTAGCGGGTTTCTAAACAGCAGTAGTGAGTTTCTAAAGAGCACAAGCAGGTGTCGAAAGAGCAGTCGCGGGTGACTAAAGAGTAGAGGAGGGTCACTAAAAAATAGTAGCGGGCGGCGTTAAGCAGGCCAGCGTTAGACTAAAAACATGCTGCTCGTCTAGATACTGATAATGGGCCCGGCCGCCATGCAGCTGGGCCACCTTTTCGACCACGGTCAGGCCTAGCCCCATGCCGTCCTTATTGCGGCCGTTATCGGCGCGATAGAAGGCTTGGAAGAGGCTTTTTTGCTGGCCAGTGGAATAGGGCATGCCAGTATTTTTAACCTGCAGCTGGACCTCCGGGTCGCCGTTGTGACTAACCAGGTGGATGGCCAGGTATACGGTGCTTTCAAGGGGGCTGTATTTGATGGCATTGGACACCAGGTTGTCTAAGCCACGACGCAACAATTCACTGTCAAAATTCAGCGCTAGGTTGCTTGGCAAACCATTGCTCAGCGCGCTAAAACGGCCACTGACCTCAATATCATTACTCAACTCGGCAAACCAGGTCTCGATATAGGCATTGAGGTCCTGGTTTTTTTTATTGACCTGCCACTGGCTCGTTTCCAGCTTTACAAACTCAATCAAGGCGCGGATGCGGCTGTCCAATAGTTCCGATTTAACGGCGATAATATCGATGTATTTGGCGCGGGTTGCATCGGTCTTGGCGAGGCCATCCTGGATGGCCTGAACATAGCCGATGATGCTCGCCAGGGGGGTCTTTAGATCGTGCGAAATACCCATCAGCAGGCGCGTTCGATTGTCTTGATCATTCTTAAGCTGCTGGCGCATGGACTCCAAACTTTCGCCGAGCAGATAAAATTCATCCTTGCCCTCGAACGTTGGATTCTGGCTGAGATCGCCGCGCGCGATGGTCTGCGTGGTGGTCACTAGCTGGCGCACCTTCAGGTGCATGCTGCGTAAAATCCAGCCCGCCATGCTGGCGATAAATAGAATAAGGGTGGTCGGAACCAGCAAGGCAAACTTGCTGTTGTTGGTTGCGATTTGCCAGCTCTGTGCGGGATAGAGATGATAGATGCGGTACTCGCCGTTCGCTACCCGATACAAGCTCGACAGGACGTCATGATCGGCCAGGATCTGCGCCATTTGCGCCGGTTCTAGACCTTCGATACTGCTGAACACCAGGCGTCCGTCCAGTTCGATAAAAATATCTTGATCGGTCTTGATGGTCGGAAAGTCTGCGCTCTGCTCGCTATCCAGCCAGCCTTGGATAAGATGGCTATCATGGCGGTATTCGAAGGCCAAGCCCTCGGCGGTTTCATTCGACATAAGAATGGTGAACACGATGCCGATGCTGACCAGCGGAATAATCAGAATGCCGGCGATCAGCAGAATTATTTGCCGTTTTAGGTTCACTCCGGTTCGCCTCCGTGTCGCTGGCTGTTGATGCAATAGCCGCGACCATGGACGGTTTCTATCAGCCCCTGGTTGCCCGGTATCGATTCGAGTTTTTTACGCAAGCGTTGGATATAGACGCCAACCGCGGAGGTTTCGGTGGTTTGAGAACCCCAAACCTTTTCCAGCAGCTCATAGGTATTGACCGGTGTACCATTGGCTTGCACCAAGGCCAAGAGAATATCAAACTCCCGGGTCGATAAATTGATTCGCTCAGCGCCGTTCTTAACCGCAAAGGCATCGGGTTCCAATACCAGGGTGCCGAAGTTGAACTGTTCTTTATTCGGCACCCGGCTGTCCTGGCGACGCAGTAGGGCCGACATGCGGGCAATCAATACCTTGGGGGCAAAGGGTTTGGTGACGTATTCGTCGGCACCCAACTCCAGACCGTTGATGATCTCGCCATCGGACTCACGCGCACTGACGATCACCACCGGCGCCTGCGTTTGCAGCCTAATCTTGGCTAGAAATTCAAAACCGTCGATACCGGGTAAATTGATGTCCAGGGTGATTAAGGCAAAGCTGGCGACCTTGAGCGCGCCCAAGGCTTCTTCGGCACTGCCGCAGACAATGCTTTGCCAGCCCGCGTGTTCGCAATAGAGCGCGATCAATTCGGCCAGCTCGGGTTCATCTTCGACTATTAGGATCCGTACACTCATCAGTGGGTCTCTGTTGTAGCCTAGGTGCATTAGGGTCTATACATTTCATCCGGAGCCATTAAAAGCTCTGGCTGCCCAGCGTCAGGGTCAACTCGTAACGACTCAGGTCGCCCATGGGGGCATATTCGCCGCCCGGATCGCCCATCAGAGTGGTGACACTCAGAGCCGTGCTAACAAAGTCATTCGGGCTCAGCGTGACGGTACTTTTGAGCATCGCTGAACCATCGGTTAGGCTGCTTAAAGCTAGCATCGAGGCGCTTAGGGGCAGACCGTAGGGATCCGCTAGCTGAATCATCAGGGCGGCCAGTTGTTGGCTGAGCTGTTCCGCGACCTCGCGGCCTAAGGTCAGGCTCTGCCAATCGTTGGCTGCAGTGGACCAAGTCGGCTCAGTATAACCGAGTCCATTGTAATAGTACTGCCCACTCAGGCTCAGTGAACTGTCCGGCCCAATATCCTGGCTGGCACGCATGCCCACGGTAAATTGCTGCAACAGCTCATCGCTGCGGTCATACAGCGAGCCAGCAGCGCTTAAACCCAGGCTGGTTTCGCCCAAGCTGAGATTGTATTCGGTGAACAGATCGCCCAGGTCGGTCGGAACCGAACCGGTGACCACTAGGTTGAGTTCGTTATTGGCCTGCCTAACAACACCTAGGCCCCATTCCTGACTGCCCAATAACCATTCACCCTTAACGGCGATACTGTAACTGTTGGCGGTATCGTCGGGAAGCAGATAGGCATAGTAGTTGGCGGTACCCTTGGGCTTATGGATTTTAGCCGCCATGGTGCCGATCCGATCCTGATCGGGGTCATTGGCGTCGATCGAGTCCTGACTCAGGGTGTCGGCTGGGCTGTAAAAATAGCCCACGCCCCACTGCAGGGTTTGTTGCCCGGCACGAATAAAGAGTTGGTTGTCGAGGTCGAAATCGGCAAAGGCTTCGCGCAACAAACTGCTGCTGCCATCGGCCGTCGCGCTGTAATCTAAGTTGAGCAAAACACGATAGTCGACATTGGGCCGGGCATCGAGTTTCAGATTGCCCGACAATTCGGACTGCACCTGGGGGTCATGTTCAACCGTCGGCTGGTCGATCAAAATCCCAGCGCTTTGCCAGGCGAACGACCCGGACCAGTTGAGTACCTCATCCCCAGTGAGCATGTCTTCGGCCAAATTCACCTCGTTGGCAATGACGTCAGTCACCAATGACGCACCGCCAAACAGGTCGTCACCGGGTTCGGCTGGCGTGCCAAAGACATCGTCGCCGGCGTTCACCTGGCCGACGGCAAGCACCATCGTAAGGGCCAGACCAGTGCGGCTGGAGTAGGTTGTGAATGGCTGCATCGATAAACTCCTTATTTGTTGACGCGTTCAACATAGGCTTTGGTAAAGACGGAATCGTCCAAATCGATGGTGCTGACCTGATCGAAGGTTAGGGTGGTCTTATCGCCGCTGACGACTTCGTCGACAAAAATCATTTTCGTTGCCATATAGGCGTCACCGGCCTGGGTATAGGACGGGAAGTAGGAGGTGCGCATCAGGCGGCCGCTTAAGCTATAGGCTTCAGCTTTGAGTACCAGCAGGGGACTGTCATTGACCCAAATTTTCATGCTCGGGTAGGTCACCTCATCACTGGTTGCGGCCAGGGTTAGCAGATGGGTCGAAAAGGAGCCCAGTTTGGCCGCCACGGAACCGGTGACGCGGTAATCGATGGCCCAGGTTGATGAGCCGAAATCCGAATTATTGGCGTCGGAGTCCTTAAAACTATCTTTAATCGAAGTATGGGTAAATTTTCGACTCTCCGGGTCGTAAAACCACAGGGTTTCATCGATCTGCAGATAGCCTTGGCCGCGAATATTTTCCGGCTCTTGAAACAGAATTAAAAAGGTATCATCACGATCCCGGCGAAACATCCGAACAACATTTTTGTCCACTCCATCGGCCGTGCTCTCGGTGATCATCGTCGCCACCATCGAGACATCGTTGTCGAGCAAATTGGTGTTGCGGTCGATTGCTGCCAGGGTGTCGCTGCCGCTCTCGGCAGCGGCCCATACGCCAGCTAAAAGTAGGCTGCTGGTCAAGGCTGTCGTGAGCAGGCTGCGGGAGTTCGTCAATAGTTTCATAGGTTCGGCTCGTTTGGGCTGTTTTGATGTGGCTCAGTGTAGAAAAGCGCCCGCGCTGAGCCCATTGCTATCCGATAACAGATTATAACAAATTGTTATGGCGCGTTTTTTTTCATCAATGTCGATGCCTCCCAGATACGGTTTTAATAGCGTTATTCACAAAAGGTAACGGAGACGAACGATGGCAGTAATTAAGTTAGATAGCGTGACCAAACAGTACGCATTGGGTAACACCCTGGTGAAGGCCTTGAATGACGTCAGTTTTGCGGCCCATGCTGGCGATTTCATTGCCCTAAGCGGTCCGTCTGGATCCGGTAAATCGACCGCTCTGAATTTGATTGGTTGCATCGACGCACCGACGTCGGGCCAGGTGGAGATAAACGGCATCATTACCGGCAGCATGAGCGAAGTCGAGATAACCCGTTTACGCCATCAAAAGCTGGGCTTTATCTTTCAGTCCTTTAACCTGATTCCGGTGCTCAATGTGCGTGAAAATATTGAATTCCCACTCTTGCTCGACAGCAGTAAGCATAATCCCTATGCCAATTGGGCGCCCGCCGAACAACAGGACTGGATTAATCATCTGATTGAACAGGTTGGTCTGGCCGATCGGCGCATCAATCGCCCGAACGAACTGTCTGGCGGTCAACGTCAGCGGGTGGCCATCGCCCGAGCGTTGGTGACCAAACCGAGCATTGTGCTGGCCGACGAACCGACTGCCAACCTGGATTCTAAAACCGGGGCGCAGATCATTGCGCTGATGCATCAAATGAATCAGGAGTTGGGTACCACCTTTGTCTTTTCGACGCACGATCCGCGCGTCGTTGAAATCGCCGATCATGTGGTGAAACTGCAGGACGGCACCATCATCGATGAATATTTTCAGAACGGTAAAAGCGCAACCGGTGATCACGCCGCTGCAGCCGAACCGATGGCACAGGCGGAGTAGCCCATGATTACCAAAATCGCACTGCGCAATCTCACCGAACATCGCAGCAAAACCCTGATCGTAGGGGGCCTGATCGCGCTGGGCGTGACCCTGTTGGTGATGGGTAATTCGATTATGGATTCCATTTCGGTCGGCTTGCGCCACAGCTTTACCGAACAATACAGCGGTGACATCTTTATCTATGCGCCGGTCGAGGATGAAGGCGACCTGAGTATCTTTGGGTCATTCGGCACGGACGGGGTCCAGGCACTGGAGCGGTTCGACGAATTTGCTGGCCAATTGGCGGCGCAAGCCAATGTCCAGTCGGTCTCACCGACTACGGTCGGTCGCGGTATATTGGAGACTAACCAGGGCGAGCAGGGTGGTTCGCTGTTCTGGGGTATCGACCCAACCGTTTGGCAGCACAGTTTCGCACAGCCATTGACCTGGCTTGAGGGCGGGCTCTGGTCTGGTGACGCGCCGTCGATTGCGCTTAGTATTGGCGTGGCCGATGCGCTCGCGGAGGCTCAGGGCAGTCCTATCAAGGTGGGCGAAACGCTATTGATCACCGTGATGGGTGACAATGGCATCAAGATTCGTGAAGTCACGATCAGCGGCCTGTTTGCCTTTAAAACCATCGCCGCGCCGCAGTTGGAGCTGATGAGCCTGGTAGACCTGAAAACCTCACAAGCGCTGCTGTCGTTAAACCACCAGCAAGTCATAGAGGTGCAGCTGTCCGCAGCGGAAAGCGAGATTTTAGGCCAGGTCACTGAGGACAGTCTGTTTGGCGAGGCCACGCTGATGGGCACGGCGGAGCCTGACCTATTTGGTAACGGCTCTAGCCTGATCACCCCCGAGCTGAGCAATGAGTCAGTCGTGGCTGAGCCGATAGCGCTTGCCGCTCATTCCAGTCCCGGTGTCGCGGCGCACGTTACGCTCCCGGTGCAGGCTCAGTTCGCGGTGCTGTTGTTGGACAATCCGGCCGATGTGGCGGTCACCCAAGAGCGCTTGCAGGCTTGGGTGGACGCCAACGATCTGAATTGGCGGGTCGGCGATTGGACCCAGGCCGCCGGTTTTATCGGCAATTTGGTCGGCGGTATCAAGCTGATCCTCAATGGTTTGGTGGTACTGGTCGCCTTCGTCGCCACCCTTATTATCATGAATACTCTAGTCATCTCGGTCACCGAACGGTTGCAGGAAATTGGCACGATGCGCGCTATCGGGGCTCAAAAAGCCTTTGTCCGCAAAATGATTCTGACCGAAACTCTGATCCTCGCGCTGGCCTCGGCTCTGGTCGGGGTGCTAGTGGGGACGGTGGCACTGTGGCTGATCAGCATTAATGGTTTGCCGGCGGCAAACGATATTATCAAAATTTTATTCGGAGGTGATGCGCTCTATCCATCGGTGTCGGTCAGCGCAGTGCTGCAGGCGGTATCGATGATGACGCTCGGGGCCGTATTGGCCTGTCTGTACCCATTGGGTATTGCCCTTAAAGTGAGCCCATTAAAAGCGATGCAAGGCTAAGGCCCGGAGCACAGTAGATGAAACTTAATATGATTAACATGGCATACCGTAATGTTGCTCGCCAAGGCAAACGCAGTCTGATGTTGGCCTTGTCGATGGCGTTTGGCGTGATGATTATCACCCTGGTCAACAGTCTCACCGTGGGCATGGCCAATAGTGTTGAAAGCAATTTCTCCAAGGCGCTGGGCGGCCACGTCTACATCAGTGGCGAAATCGTTACCGCCTCCAACCGCAATCTGGCCGTGATCGAAGATCGCGCCTTAGTAAGTCGAGCCCTGGCGCCCTTGGCCGATCGCATCGTGCAGCAGAATAAACGCTCGTCCAGCGCGGCGACCCTATCCTTTGGCGGCCAAGCGGTGCAGGGCACCGTGGCCGGTGTCGACTTTAGCGTCGAGACCAATGTCTTCGACAATATGGCGCGTATCGCCGGTGACGTCAGTCTGATGTCCCAGGCGAAAATGCTGATCGTGCCAGAAAAGGTGGCCAATGAACTGGGGGTTACCGCAGGTGAGTCGATTCTGATTCGCGCCAGTACCGTGACCGGCCAGCAGAACTTAGTGGAGTGGACCATTGCCGCGGTGATTGCCGATCCGGAGGGCCTTAACGAGGTCACCAATTACGCTAATTTGAGCGACGTCAACGGACTGATCGGTTTGCCGCCTGAGGCCTATCAGCAACTGAATCTAGTACTCGCGCAGATTAGCGATATGGATGCCATACGCGACCGGCTCCTGGCCTTCTTTGGTGAACAGGCTAGCGTGCAGCCGGCCGACGAAGAGAATCCAATGAAACGCCGAATGATGGGCATGTCGGGCAATCTGATCGAACACATAGACGAGCCGTGGCAGGGCACACGCTTTACCGTGACCAATCTCAACGATGCCATGTCCGATGTACTGTCTTTAATCGGCGCCCTGGAGGCCATTTCGCTGGCTGTCTTTGTGGTGATGTTGCTGATTATTATGGTCGGTATCACCAACGCATATCGCATGGTGATACTGGAACGGGTACAGGAAATCGGTACCCTGCGGGCCATGGGCGCGCAACGCAGTTGGATTTTTCGCCTCTTTATCGCCGAATCGGTGCTAACGGCACTGATGGGCGCCAGCGTCGGGATCGTCTGTGCATTTATCTTAGCCGCCGTCCTGGGCACCCTGACACTGCCAGGCGGTGGGCCCTTGGCAATGTTTGCCGTGACCGGTCAGTTGCAGTTCCCACTGTCGTGGCTGGCTGTACTGGTGCCGCTCGTCGTGACCGCACTAGTTGCCGCCGGTGCGGTCTACTTCCCCGCCCGGAAAGCGGCCAATATGGCACCGGGTGATGCCTTGCGCGCCGCCTCATAAGGCTTAGGGCAGGGCGCGGGGCTGTAATTCCAGTCCCGTGTTGCGTACACTGCCCGGCACTTGCCGCTATCCTCCAGGACGTCATATTTTGCAAACCCTAGCACAACTGAAGTCAGGCGAACTCGCCGGCATTAAGCGGCTGACGCTGTCCGAAAATCTCACCGCCTTTCCCGTGGAAATACTCACTCTAGCAAGTAGCTTAGAGGTTTTGGACCTGTCCAATAATCGGCTCACCACGCTGCCGGCCGAGCTGGCGCAATTGACCCAGCTGAAAATAATTTTCGCGTCCAATAATCTGTTCGAAGCACTGCCGGAAGTGCTCGGCCTGTGCGTCAACTTGGAAATGGTTGGCTTTAAGTCGAATCGGATCCGGCAGGTTGCCGAGCATGCCTTGCCGGCGCAACTGCGTTGGTTGATCCTAACGGATAACCAGATCGTGACCTTGCCCGATTCGCTCGGCCAGCGACCCCGGCTGCAGAAGCTGGCCTTGGCGGGCAATCGCTTAACCCATTTACCGCAGACCCTGGCCCAATCGGTTAACCTGGAGTTGGTGCGTATCTCAGCCAACCAATTAAGCCATTGCCCAGAGCAACTCTTGAGTTTGCCCAAGCTGGCCTGGTTTGCCTTTGCCGGCAATCCCTTTAGTCGATCCGATGACCGGGTCAATCAGGTGCCCATGATCGCCTCCAGCCGCTATAGCCTTGCTCAGGTGCTGGGTCAGGGCGCGTCCGGGGTAATTTCACAAGCGCTCTGGAACAGCCCGCAAAGCGAGTTTCCCGAGGCGATAGCGGTGAAGGTCTTTAAAGGCGAGGTTACCAGCGATGGTTACCCCGATGATGAATTGCAGGCCTGTTTAAAAGTGGGTAATCATCCCAATTTGGTGCGGTCCTTGGCGCAAGTCAATGAGCCGGGCCATCTCGCGCTGATCATGAATTTGATCCCCGCGCACTTCACTAATCTGGGCTTGCCGCCCAGCCTCGACAGCTGCACGCGCGATACCTTTAGCCTAGGTTTCAGCCTCTCCATCGTGCAGATCGATAAGATGATTGCTCAGATGGATGCGGTGTTCGATCACCTACATGCCAACCAGGTCTGCCACGGCGACCTCTATGCCCACAACACCCTGTTTGATGCGCAGGCCAATATTATCTTCGGTGACTTCGGTGCCGCGAGCCTGTATCAGATGTTGACCCCAGCGCAGCAGGGGCAGGTCAAGCGCATTGAACGCCGCGCGCTGGCGCATTTTATCGAGGATCTACTCGGGGTGTGTGCCGAACACGATCAGGGAAGCGGCGACTATCAGCGCCTGCGACAACGAGTGGTTGAGATCCAGGGTCAGGCTCTATTAGGCTGAGCAGGACGCGGTGCGTCCCGGCCGGCCTACAGAATCCGCTCCACGATCGAGATTATCTTGCCGTCTTTCAATAGGGTTTCAATTTCACCGCCGACCTGAACCTGGTGGCTCTGTTGGATAACCGTACCCTGGCTGTCCCGGGTTATCGAATAGCCCCGCTCCAGAGTGGCCAAGGGCGACAACAGATTCAGTTTGCCGATCAGTTGTTGAAAACGGCCCTTTTTGCGCTCCAACATGCCATCTAAGGCACGCTGTAGGCGCTGTTCGGACTGCATCAACATGCGCCGATCGCGCTCGATGGTGAGCTGAGGGCTAACTTGGCCCAGACGCCTTTGCAGGCCGTCGAGTTGCTGTTGGTGTTGCAGCAGGGGCCGGGCAATGGCGCGATTGAGCCGCACCTGCAAACCGCTCAGGGTGGCAAAACCTTCCTGCACCGTTACCGCTGGATTTTTCAGACGCTTGCTCAGACTGACTAACAGCTGACCCTGGTTGCGTATCAGGCGGCTGATGGCCGAGAGCAGGCGTTGTTCGCCCTGATCGAAGCGCTGCATCAGCTCGTACTGATCGGGGCTGACCAACTCGGCCGCCTGCGATGGCGTCGCGGCGCGGATATCGGCGACAAAGTCGGCGATCGAGACATCCACCTCATGGCCGACCGCGGAAATAATCGGCAATACCGAGTGGAAGATGGCGCGCACGACCGGCTCAGTATTAAAACACCACAGATCTTCGAGTGAACCGCCGCCGCGGCCGACGATCAAGATATCGACCTCATCGCGCGCATTGGCGCACTCGATGGCCTGCACCAGCGTTGCTGCGGCTTCATTGCCCTGAACTTGGGTCGGGTAGAGAATGACCTCCAGGGCCGGACAGCGGCGCTCTAGGACGGTTAAAATATCGTGCAAGGCGGCGCCGGTGGCGGAGGTGACGATGCCAACGCGTTGAATATCGGCGGGCAAGGGCTTTTTGTGTACTTCGTCAAACAGGCCTTCGGCCGCGAGCCGCTCTTTGAGCTGGAAAAAGGCCGTCTGCAGGGCGCCATCGCCGATCGGCTGCATGGAGGTAACAATAAGTTGATAATCGCCGCGGCCCTCATAGAGGCTAAGCCGACCAAAAACCAAGACCTCGTCGCCCTGTTTTGGACTATATTTATTGTTGGCCAACTGGCTACGAAACATCGCGCAGCGGATCTGCGCATTGGCGTCTTTGAGCGTGAAATAGATATGACCGGACGCCGGTCGACTCAGGGTCGAAATTTCGCCGCGCACCGGTATCGCCGGGTATTGGGTTTCCAGCAGTTGCTTCACTTGCCGATTGAGTTGGGAAACCGTTAAGGTCGCACTGGGTTGGCCGGAGAGGCTCGAGGGTTGGTTTGATAACAGAGCAGATTTGTTTGATAACATAGGGCGCTTTGCTTGGCCTGGTTGACGATGCTTTTTGAGGGCCCGCAATGGTGCACTCTATATAAAGAAGGAATTTTGCCATAAAGCTATGTTATTTGGCAAATCTAGTTATAATGCCGCGCCAACTCGATTCAGCCGTGAAAGCCGTATTTAACGTCGAATCATCTTTTTTTCCACTCCATCAGAGGGAAACAGAACATGTTGCGCATTGCCCAGACCGCCCTAACGTTTGACGATGTCTTGCTCGTACCCGGCTATTCCGAGGTGCTGCCTAAGGAAGTCACGTTAAAAACTCGCCTGTCCCGTAATATCGAACTCAATATCCCCCTGGTCTCGGCCGCAATGGATACAGTCACCGAAGCCCGTTTGGCGATTGCGATGGCGCAGGAAGGCGGTATCGGCATTATTCATAAGAATATGACCATCGAACAACAGGCCCATCACGTCCGCTTGGTGAAAAAATACGAGGCCGGTGTGGTTCGTAACCCCATTACCATCGGACTCAGCGCCTCGGTACGCGAACTGATCAACCTGACCTCGGAACACAATATTTCCGGCGTTCCGGTGCTCGACGGCGATGACCTGGTCGGTATCGTCACCAGCCGCGATGTGCGCTTTGAGCGCAATCTTGATGCCGGCATTGCCACCATCATGACCGGTAAAGATAAGCTGGTTACCGTGCTTGAAGGTGAGGGTCAGGACAAGGTGCGTGACCTGCTGCATATCCATCGCATCGAAAAGGTTTTGGTGGTCGATGAGAACTTTAAGCTCACCGGCATGATGACGGTGAAAGACATCAACAAGGCTCGCTCCTATCCCAATGCCTGTAAAGACGAATACGGTCGCTTGCGCGTAGGCGCGGCAGTCGGTACCGGCGCCGACACCCCCGATCGGGTCGAAGCGCTGGTCAATGCCGGGGTCGATGTGATTATTGTCGACACCGCCCACGGCCACAGCAAGGGCGTGATCGATCGCGTCCGTTGGGTCAAGCAGACCTTTCCGCAGGTCGATGTGATTGGCGGCAATATTGCCACCGGTGCCGCTGCAATCGCGTTGGCTGAGGCCGGCGCCGATGGCGTTAAGGTCGGTATCGGCCCAGGCTCGATCTGTACCACGCGCATCGTCGCCGGTGTTGGCGTGCCGCAGATCAGTGCCGTGGCCAATGTCGCCGAAGCGCTCGAACCCTATGGTATTCCCCTGATTGCCGACGGCGGTATCCGCTTCTCCGGTGACCTCGCCAAAGCGATTGTTGCCGGGGCATCCGCCATTATGGCCGGTGGTATGTTTGCCGGTACCGATGAGTCGCCCGGTGAGGTTGAGCTGTTCCAGGGCCGTTCTTACAAGAGCTACCGTGGCATGGGTTCGCTCGGTGCCATGGCGCAGGTGCAAGGCTCCAGCGATCGCTACTTCCAGACCGTCGAGAGCGGTGTTGAGAAGCTGGTGCCGGAGGGTGTCGAAGGCCGTATCGCGGTTAAGGGTCCGATGACCTCGGTGGTCCATCAGCTGATGGGCGGTCTGCGTGCCGCTATGGGCTACACCGGCTGTAAGACTATTCTCGATATGCGCACCAAGCCGGAATTTGTCCAGATTACCGGCGCGGGCATGAAAGAGTCGCATGTGCACGATGTGCAGATCACCAAGGAAGCACCGAACTATCGAGTCAGTTAAGGCACCAGGGCCGAGCGTCGGCCCTGGCTTTTACTCGATGCGCACAAATTTTTTACGATCGCTATTTTAACCTGGCATCAACTGCTCAAGCGCACCGCACGCCTGGCCCTTGGGTTCAGGCGCGTCGCCCCAAGGACCCGTTTGGCGTGGTCCACACTGAGCCGGTTAAGCCACCATTGATGTAATTTTTCAAGGCTGACGAACACTATGAACCCTGTAAATATCCACTCCGACAAGATTTTGATCTTGGATTTTGGCTCTCAATACAGCCAGCTGATTGCCCGTCGCGTGCGCGAATTGGGTGTGTTCTGTGAAATTCGCGCCTTCGATGTCAGCGATGACGAGATCCGTGCGTTTCAGCCCAAGGGCATTATTTTGTCCGGTGGACCGGAATCGGTTGGCCTAATCGATAGCCCGCGCGTGCCCGAGCTGGTCTTTAATCTGGACATTCCGGTGTTAGGGATCTGTTACGGCATGCAAGCCATGGCCGAGCATTTCGGCGGCGTGGTGAGTAATTCCGAGCACCAAGAATTCGGTTACGCCGAAGTGCAGGTGGCCGCCCAGGGCAGTCTCTTGCAGGGTCTATCGGATCGTCACTCAGAGAGCGTGGACTACATCGATGTCTGGATGAGTCACGGCGATAAGGTCACTCAGCTGCCGGACGGTTTTGAGCTCATGGCGTCGACCCCGAGTTGTCCGATCGCAGGCATGGCCAATGAGGCCAAGCGCTTCTTTGGCGTGCAATTTCACCCCGAAGTGACCCATACCCTAAAGGGCTTGGATATCCTCGAGCGCTTTGTACGCACCCTGGCCGGTTGCGACGCGCTATGGACCGCCGAACATATTATCGACGATCAGATCGAGAAGGTGCGCAATCAGGTGGGCAACCGTCGGGTGCTCTTGGGCCTATCCGGCGGCGTCGATTCCTCGGTAGTGGCGGCCTTATTGCACAAGGCCATCGGCGACCAGCTGACCTGTGTCTTCGTCGATAACGGTCTGCTGCGCAAGAACGAAGGCGACCAGGTGATGAAACTCTTCGCCGACAATATGGGCGTCAAGGTGATTCGCGCCAATGCCCAGGATCGTTTCCTCGATGCCTTAAAAGGCGAGGCCGATCCAGAAGCCAAACGTAAGATTATCGGCCGCGAATTTATCCATGTCTTCGATGAGCAGGCCAAGTTGATTCAAGAGGTCGACTTCCTGGCTCAGGGCACTATCTACCCCGATGTGATCGAGTCAGCAGCGTCCAAAACCGGCAAGGCACACGTTATTAAGTCGCATCACAATGTTGGCGGCTTGCCCGACAATATGAAGATGGCGCTGGTCGAACCGTTGCGTGAACTGTTCAAAGACGAGGTGCGCAAAATCGGTTTGGAGTTAGGCTTGCCCTACGACATGGTCTATCGCCATCCGTTCCCAGGCCCCGGCTTGGGTGTACGCATCCTCGGCGAAGTGAAGCGCGAATACGCCGATCTGTTGCGTGAGGCTGACGCCATCTTTATGGAAGAGCTGCATCGAGCCGGCTGGTACCAGAAAACCTCACAGGCGTTCGCGGTGTTCTTGCCGGTTAAGTCTGTCGGTGTGGTCGGTGACGGCCGTCGCTACGAGTGGGTCATTGCCATCCGTGCGGTTGAAACCATCGACTTTATGACCGCCCGCTGGGCCCATCTGCCCTATGAACTCTTGGGTAAGGTCAGCAATCGTATTATCAATGAGATCAGCGGTATTTCTCGTGTGGTCTACGATATTTCCGGCAAGCCGCCGGCGACCATTGAGTGGGAGTAGTCATCAAGGTGTAAGTTATTAATTTTAAGCGATTTTTAACTTACACCTTCGTTTCACAAAAAAACCGTGCTCAAGGTAACACAGCAATATTTGACCAAGCTTAAATCTACCAGCGAGGCAAATATTGCCAATGCCTAATTAAGCAGTGCAAAACCCGAGACCCATACCATAAACACAAATGCTAACGCCATGAAGACCGCGTTGCTCTTATGCTCAAGTTTGGTGCCCAGTTCGACGCGACCTGTTTGAAACACGTGGATGACGTAGATGCCCCAGACCAATGCAAAGACGACCATGATACCTACTGCTACAAACAGAGCGTCAATCATCGTCAAATAATGGGTCGCCGGAATATCGTCTCCTAGCGAGAAATTTAGAGCAAATAAGGTTAATAATAGAGTCAATTGACCGCCTATTCGCCAGTTAGCATTGTCTCCGCCATCCTCTGTTTCGTAAATCACGCTAAATCGATTAATGAACATAGAAAGCAGCAAAATAGATAGCAAAGGGATTAATATCTTTTGCGCCACATCCACGAAATCATGGGCAACCTTGATATGAAATACCGCAACCGAGAAATGGGACTTTCCACCGTGGCTCAAGCTCTTAACACTATCAACCTCCGAGCGGTTACCTTCGAGATACCAATTACCCTTCACAACCTCATGGGCAATCTCTTCATGCCCAAATTTAAAATGCCGCGGCTCAAAAGCCAACCCTGGGAGGGGGTGATTGGCCGACTGCAGCTCAAGATGCAAGTCTAAATCGCCAAAAGGATAAGAGGGAATTGCTGTCTCAAAAGTCAACTTCACAGCGAACTTCTCGAATAACTCTGCCCGACCATCGGGAAACAAGGTAAGTGATCTGGCCATGACCTCGCGTGGGCCCTCTGCATTTGCTACAAATATAGCCGGGTCAAAATTTTCTGCAAGATAGCTGTCAATGGCGTCACCCATCAGGGTGCGGGACTCAGGGGCACCCACTAGCCCGACATTGTTGCCGGTCCATGACAGCAGCATCTCCGCAACTGCCCGAAACTGACCGCGGCTAATTGATATATCTGATACCTCATCCATGATGAGGTCTACCGTTACTGGAAAAGCATCGGTTTGTTCTGCCTCATTGGCGAAGACTGGGCCGTTGATGAGCATCACTGTAATAAATCCAAAAAGGACACTTATTAATTTTTGATTCATATTTTAACTCATTTTGAGGTTTTAGCTTTCTGGCGGCAGAAGCCAGAAGAGCAAATAGGGTAGATGCGTCACACAAGACCGTCTGCTTATAAAATGGGACATTCGACGGTTTGAGTTTTCAGGCCGATACTATTATCACAAAAAATATTATTTTACCTGGTCATTATGCCGCGTGTTGTTGATCTTGCAAGCGATGTTGACGAATTATCGGTTTTTCGATTTTTTCCCGGTGCCTTAGTAATAACGTCATCCCGGCCACCTCAGACAACGGTGGGCATGATGTTATTGATACACTGGTGGTAACGGTGATTGTTGTAATCGACCCTAATCGCGATGTGACGTTCTAGCTGGCCGGGGAGGCGCTAATGCGCCCATGGCATCGGGTTTTCCAGCGTTTGCAGCCCAGTAAAAAGGGTTTACAACTCTAGCAGGTAAGCCAACGAAAGTTGCAGTTGCTCAGCGTGCTAAACATTGGTGGCCAACATGCGTCGATGGTAAAGTCTGTCTTTGGGTGACGCACACAACCATTGCCCAGCTATTCTTCAGTTGACATCAGTGAAGGTGACATAAGTGATTGATATGAAACAAGAAAACAACAATAGGGCGCCTGAATGAGATTAGTCCGCCGGTATAGGCTGCGATGACCGCCGCGCGCTCGGAGCACGAGGCCTTTATGGCCCGAGCCCTCGAATTGGCGGCGAGTGCCTACGCCCTCGGTGAAATTCCTATCGGCGCCGTTGTGGTCCAGGCTGGGGAAATCGTCGGGGAAGGCTATAACCGGTCCATTACCGACCTCGATCCGAGCGCGCATGCCGAGATGGTCGCCATTCGCCAGGCCGCACAGCGGCTGGGCAATTATCGCTTGGTCGACTGCACCCTCTATGTCACGGTCGAGCCGTGCACCATGTGTACCGGTCTGCTGGTCCACGCTCGGATTCAAAGGTTGGTCTTTGGTGCCGCCGAGCCCAAGGCCGGTGCGGTGCAATCGGCTATGAAAATTGGCGAGTTGAGCCATCTAAACCATAACTTCGCGGTCGAAGGCGGTATACTCGGCGGCCAATGCGCTGAATTGATGAGCCGATTCTTTAAAGAGCGACGCTTGCAGCATAGTTTGCTCAAAAAAAAGCGCTCTCAAACCTAACGACTGATCCCAATCACAGGAACACATCTTGCCCCTAGCAAACTCAAGCTTTACCGAGAAAGCCTGGCGACTCTCGCCTATGTACTTGCTCTACTTCACGCTGTTTGGCGTTTTTGTGCCCTATATAGCGCGCTTTTTAACGGTCAATGGCCTCACCGAACAGGAAGCCAGTACCATTATTGCGGTGGTTAATGGAGTGAATGTTTTCGCACCCTTTCTGTTCAGCGTTCTCGCCGATCGAAGTGGCCGGCGGCTGTTCTATATCCGTCTGGGGTATGTCGGGATGGGCGTGTTCTACCTCTTGGCCTTGGCCGGTTCGGGCTTTTGGTATTACCTCACTGTCTTTGGCCTGTTCGGTGTATTTCTCTCGGCGGTTCTGCCGCAAATGGAAGCCATTACGCTGGCCATTCTCGGGCAGGAGCGCAGCCGCTATGGTCAAATCCGCTTCTGGGGTTCACTCGGTTTTGTGGTCGTGGTCTGGACTCTGGGGTTTTTATTGGAAACCTATTCGGTCGCGATTCTGCCGATGGCCGGCGGTGTCTTGTCGTTGCTGATGTTTTTGTCGACCTTCCTAATTCCCGAACAGAAGAAGACCGCGGTACCGACGCGACCCAAGATCGAGACGGCCCATTCAAGCCTGCCGATCGACCGGCCGCAGATCGCGATTTTGCTCGCCGTTATTCTCTTTTGGCAGATCGGTATGGCGCCCTACAATACCTTTTTCGATCTGTATTTGCGTTTGCAGGGCTTTTCGACCACCAGCATTGGGTTTTTGATCAGTTTTGGTGCCGTGTGTGAGATCGCCATCTTTATCTATATCAGTCGCTTGTTTACTCATTTTAGTGAGCGCCATCTGATGAGTTTCGCCTTGCTACTGACGGTGTTTCGTTGGTTGATTTTATCCCGTTTTGCCGACAGTTTCGGGATTGTGCTCTTATCGCAAACGCTGCACGCCGTGACCTTCGGCATGGTTCATTCGGTCGCGGTGCACCGTATCGGTCATCTGTTTCCGGCGCATAAGGCCAGCCTGGGGCAGGGTATGTATGTAGCGTTCGGGTCCGGTGCCGGCCTCTTTATCGGCAA